>JAFEGC010000012.1 GCA_018240265.1 Pseudomonadota bacterium
CAGGTCTGGACCAGCAACGGCCTGCCCAATGCCGCGCTCAGCGCCTATGCACCGCGCGCAGGCGCGATGATGGGCGAACAAGCTTCGGTCACCGGCTACTTCGCGGATTTCCTGAAGGGCGTGATGGCCGGTGGCCCGGAAGCCTACGACGGTTACTGGCAGGATCGCCTGCCGCTCTCGCGCGCGGCCGATATCGTGGCCAATCGCATCCCGGTGCTGCTGTGGACGGGCTGGTCCGACATCAACGAGATTGGTGGCATCCATGCCTACCACGCATTGCAGAACGCCGCGGCCGGGCGCTCCGTGGATGCGCCGATGGACATTTCGAAAACCGACCCGCGCTGGCAGATCATCGTCGGCGACTGGTCGCATGCCCAGGGCCTGGACGTGGGCGTCTATCTGCAGTGGTTCGAGACCTGGCTCAAGGGCATCGATACCGGTATCGCACGCACCACGACTCCGATGCACTTGTATGAAAAAGGTACAGGACGCTGGATCAATCTGGCCGGCTACCCGGTTGTGCGCACGTCGACGCGCCTGCAATTCGGGCCGGGTGGCACGCTGGTCGAGGCCATGCCCGCAAGCGATGGCAGCGCGCAACTGCGCTGGGGCAGCCCGGAGGCCCGCGACGGCAGCGTGGCATTTACTTCCGAACCGTTCGTTGAAGGCGCAACGATCGCGGGCCCGATCAGCGCGACGATCTACGCCGCCTCCAGCAACACCAATCTCGAACTCATCGCCAATCTCTACGATGTGGCGCCGAACGGCGAGGCGCAACGCATCAGCCTCGGCGCGCTGCTCGGCAGCCAGAGCCGGCTCGATCCAAAGCGTTCATGGCGCGACGACGCCGGCACGGTGACCTGGCCGTGGCCGCTGCTGTTGCGCGATGAGTATCTGCAGCCCGATCGCATGCAACGCTTCGATCTGTTCCTCGCGTTGCGCCAATGGGGTCTCGCGCCGGGCCACCGGGTGCGGCTGGTGCTGACCACGCAGAGCCCGGCCAGCGTCTGCCCGCCGGAAGGTGAGCCCTCGTTCGTCTCCGAACCCTGCCGGCTGACAGCACCGCAACAGGCGACGCTGCCCGGTGGCGTCTACCGCATCGGCTTCGGCAAGGACCAGCCCTCGTCGCTCAACCTGCCGCTGCTGCCGTACCGCGCATTCGGGACGGCCGGATCCGGGCCCACGCCGACAGGCTGGGACGAAACCAACCGGCGGATGGCGCCGGCCACGACCACGTTGCCGCTGGACTGGGGTCCGTGAAACGGCAAGAGCCCACATGACACAGGAGATTCCCACATGCCCCTATCACGACGTTCCGCTCTCGGCGTCCTCGCTGCCGCGGCAGCCCTTCCTGCGCTCGCGCCGATGAGCCGCGCTCGTGCACAGGCGTCCGGCCCGCTTCGGATCGGCGTCATCGGCGCCGGCTGGATGGGCGGGACCGTCGGCCGCGAATGGGTGCGCGCGGGCCACGAAGTGATGTTCTCGTCCCGCAATCCGGACGAACTGCGCGCGATGGCGCAGCAGGCCGGCCCGCGCGCCTCGGTGGGTTCGCCCATCGAGGCGGCCCATTTCGGCTCGGTGCTGTTGTTCACGGTGCCCTATGCCGCGCTACCGCAACTGGCCACCGATCTGCACGAAGCATTGCAGGGCAAGATCGTGCTCGATGCCTGCAATCCACGCCGCGACGACAGCGCGCTGTCGCGCGAGGCTTACAAGGACGGCGTCGCGGTGACCACCGCGAGGTTGCTCGCCGGCGCGCGCGTCGCGCGGGCCTTTGGCTCGGTGGATGCGACGCAGGTGGAAGCATCGGCGCGGCGCAATGACAACAAGCTCGGCGTTCCCGTGGCCAGCGATGACGCCGCTGCGCTCGAGCTCGCGGCCCGGCTGGTGCGCGACGCCGGCTGCGAACCGGTCATCGTCGAGAACGGACAGTACGACCCGAGTTGGGCCGCCATCCACATCCTGCCCGAACAGGTGGTTCAGGCAGCGCAGGACGTGCACGCGAAAACGCTGATTCCCCGCATCGGAGAAGTGGCCGAGATCGGGAACGCCGCTCAGGCATTCGATCGCTGGTGGGAAGGCGTCTCACCTGGACCGGCCTCGTGACGCGCCCGGAACAGGTGCGCGAAACCATACAAGGCTGCCCGGCGCTGCGCAGTCCATGCGCGATGCCGTCCAAACCGAATTCAAACCAGACAGGAGACCGGACACCATGACCACCGTTCTGGAGTTCGATTTGAACAACGGGGTGCGCATCCCCGTGATCGGCCTGGGCGTGTTCCAGACGCCGCCGGCCGAGACTACCGCGGCCGTGGAGACGGCGCTCAAGGTCGGCTACCGACACATTGACACCGCGGCGGCGTATCTCAACGAGCGCGAGGTCGGCGAAGGGATCCGTCGTTCGGGCCTACCCCGCGAGGCGATCTTTGTCGAGACCAAGATCTGGGTCACCGACTACGGCAGCAAGCAGACCCTGCACGGCTTCGAGAAGGCCATCGCCAAGCTCGGCCTCGAGCAGCTCGATCTGCTCATCCTGCACCAACCGGCCGTCGGCGCGTTCGATCGCACCATCGCCGCGTACAAGGCGCTGGAGAAACTGTATGCCGACGGCCGCGTGCGGGCGATCGGCGTGAGCAACTTCACTCCGACCTGGTTGCCGCGTCTGCTCGATGAGATCGAGGTCATCCCCGCGGTGAACCAGATCGAGCTGCATCCCTACTACGTTCAGAAGGCCTCGCAGGCGGCGAACGCGGCCCACGGCATCCTCACCCAGGCGTGGTCGCCGATCGGCGGCATCACCTCCTATGGCGGAAGCGGCGGCCCGGGCAAGAGCACCCTGACCGATCCGACGCTGCGCGAACTGGCTGCCGCGCATGGCAAGTCACCCGCGCAGTTGATGCTGCGCTGGCACATCCAGCAGGGACGCCAGGTGATCCCGAAGTCCACGAATCCGGCGCGCATCGCGGAGAACTTCGACATCTTCGACTTCGAGCTCAGCCGCGACGAGCTCGCGAGGATCGATGCGCTCGACACCGGCAAACGCGGCGGCCCCGACCAGGATGTGCCGCAACCGCAGTTCTTCGACTTCCAGATTCCCGAGGCCTGAACGTTTGCAGGGCAATCGTGCGTGCTACCAACATCAACCCACAAGGGAACTGGACATGAACATCGAATTCTCAGGCAAGGTGGCGCTCATCACGGGCGCTGGCTCTGGAATGGGTCTCGCATCGGCAGAAGCATTTTTCGAAGCGGGTGCGTCGGTCGTGCTGTCGGGCAGCCATTTCGAAAAGGTCAATGAGCAGGCGGACCGTCTGTCAGCAAAAGGCAAGACGCTGGCCCTGCAATGCGACGTGTCCGAAGAAGCGCAGGTCAAGGCGTTGGTGGAGAACACCGTCAAGAAGTTCGGCCGCATCGACGTCGCCTACAACAACGCCGGCTGGATGCCACCCTACATGGAGATTGCCGAGGCCAGCACCGAGGACTTCATCCGCGCTCACGACATCAACCTCAAGGGCGTGTGGCTGTGCATGAAGTACCAGACGCGGCAGATGCTCAAGCAAGGCGGCGGCGCGATCGTCAACTGCTCCTCGATGGGGGCAATCGTCGGCGTCGCGGGAAGGACGTCGTACTGCTCGACCAAGCACGGAATCGTCGGCATGACCAAGAGCGCCGCGCTGGAATATGCCTCGAAGGGCATCCGTATCAACGCCGTGTGCCCCGGCGTGATCGATACGCCGATGGTGTCGTCGATGATCAGCACCGACCCGGCGGTGTTGAACGCGCTGATCGATCAGGTACCCATCAAGCGGCTGGGGCGCGCTGAGGAAATCGCGCAGGCGGTGCTCTGGTTGTGCAGCGATGCGTCGAGCTTCGTGGTCGGTCATTCGCTGGTCGTGGATGGCGGGATCACCGTTCAGTAACAACGGCATGCGAGCGGACGCAGGCGACAAACCTGGCGCAGCTCACCCAACGCACGAGGTTCGCCAAATGAACGATCTGTTGACCGGAAAAGTCGCCATTGTTACCGGCGGCGCGAGCGGCATCGGTCTGGCCGCGGTGCAACGCTTCGTGGCCGAAGGCGCGCGCGTGGTTATCGCCGATGTCGCGCAGGAGGCTGGCGAGATTGCGGCGGCTTCGCTTGGCGAAATGGCGGAGTTTCAGCGCACCGACGTGACCGATGAAGCCTCCATCCAGGCCGCCGTGGACACTGCCGTCGCCAGCTTCGGCCAGCTCGACGTGATGTTCAACAACGCCGGCTCCACCGGCGACCGTTCGGCCGTCACCGAGATCGGGCCGGCCGGTTTCGACAAGACCTTCGTGCTGGACGTGCGCTCGGTGGTGCTCGGCCACAAGTGCGCGGCGCGCCGCTTCAAGGAACAGGGTACGGGCGGCTCGATCATCAGTACGGTCAGTGTTGCCGGCCTGCAGGGCGGCTGGTCGTCGGTGTCCTACACGACGGCCAAGCACGCGGTCGTCGGGACCATCCGCCACGCGGCGAAGGAGCTGGCGCCCTTCGGCATACGCTGCAACGGCGTGGCGCCGGGCGTCATCATGACGCCGCTGCTCGCCAAGGCGTTCGACGTGCCGCCGGCAAGGGCCGATCAACTGGTGAAGCACCTCGTCGCGCGGCTCGGCGGGAAGCAGGCGATGGGTCGCTACGGCTCGGTCGAGGACGTGGCCAACGCGGCGGCTTTCCTCGCCAGCGACCTCTCGGCCTATGTGTCCGGCACGGTCATTCCAGTCGACGGCGGTATCTCGTCCTACACGCTCAGCACCAGCGACGAGGAGATTTACGCGGCCGCGCAGGAGTTCGTGCGCAGCCTGACTTGAGGCCCGGTGCAACCGAACCATGACTGAAAGAGGGTACTGAAATGAAAGATGTCACCGTCGTCATCGGAGCTGGCGGCATCGGCTTGGCGATTGCCCGCCGCATCAGCAGCGGCCGCCATGTTCTTCTGGCCGACCACCGCCAGGAATTCGCCGATGCGGCTGCGAAGCTACTCGAGAATGCCGGATTCGAATCCACCGCCATGCAGGCCGATGTCTCGGATCGCAACTCGATCCAGGCCGTGGTCCGCAAGGCGCAGGAGCTCGGGGCCATCAAGGCGCTGGTGCAGGCTGCGGGCGTGTCGCCCTCGCAGGCGCCGATCGAGGCGATCCTCAAGGTCGATCTGTACGGCACCTCGATGCTGCTGGAAGAGTTCGGCAAGGTGATGGCCGAAGGCGGCGCGGGCGTGGTGATTTCCTCGCAGTCCGGTTACCGCATGCCCGCGCTGACCGCCGCACAGGATGCGCTGCTCGCCACCGCGCCGGCGGAAAAGTTGCTGGCGCTCGACTTTGTCAAGAACGTCGAGAGCACGCTGCACGCCTACCAGATGTCCAAGCGCTGCAACTCGCTGCGCGTGCGCGGCGAGGCCATCAATTGGGCGAAGCGCGGCGCGCGGATCAACGCGATCAGCCCCGGCATCATCGTGACGCCGCTGGCGCATGACGAGCTCTATGGCGAACGCGCCGAGTTTTATCAGGCGATGCTGAAGAAAATGCCTGCCGGCCGCGCCGGCACGCCGGATGAGGTCGCGGCGCTGGCGGCGCTGATCATGGGGCCGGAGGGCGCCTTCATCACCGGCAGCGACTTCCTGATCGACGGCGGTGCGACGGCCAATTTCTACTACGGTCCCGACGCGACGAAGCCCTGACACCGGACGAAGGAGCGCACCATGCAGATCGATCTGAGCGGCAAGACGGCTTTCGTGACCGGCGGCTCCAAGGGCATCGGCAGGAGCATCGCCGAGGTACTGGTGGACTGTGGCGCCAACGTGGCGATCACCGCGCGTGGCCAGCAGGACCTGGACGAGACGGTGGCGGCGCTGGAGGAGCGGCGCTCCGGCAGCGTGCTCGGGCTGCGCAGCGACGTCTCCGAGCAATCGCAGGTGGGTAAGGCGGTCGCCGACACGGTGTCGCGCTTCGGCGCGCTGCATCTGGTCGTCAATAACGCCGGTGTCGCCGGCGAGCCGGGATTGCTGCATCAGACCGGTGCGGCGAACTGGCGTCGGGTCATGGGCATCAACCTCGACGGCGTGGCCTGGGCGATGATGGCCGAGATCGAAGCGATGCTGAAGACCGGTGGCGGATCCATCGTCAACATCGCCTCGGTCGAGGCGCACACCATCCTGAAGCAGTTCCCGGCCTACGTCGCCTCCAAGCACGCGCTGATCGGGCTGACCAAGGCGACCGCGTCGGACTACGCGGACCAGCGCATCCGGATCAACTCGCTTTCTCCGGGCGTGATCCGCACACCGCTGACCATGGCCGAGGGCCAGAAGGCGGTCACCGACCGGCTCGCAGCACGCATTCCACTGCGACGGCTCGGCGAATCGGAGGAGATTGCGCGGGCGGTGGCGTTTCTGCTGTCCGACCTGTCCAGCTATACCACCGGCGCCGATCTGGTCGTCGATGGCGCCTTCCTGCTGCGCGAATGACGCGCGGTACCCGACTCGGCGACAGGAGAAATCACATGGCCCCCAACGAATGGGCACGCAAGAACCACGAAGCGCTGTTCCCGAATCACGTCTCCACCTTGGCGGTGACCGACCCCGAGCTGATCGAGACCTTCGACAACTTCGCCTTCGACGAGGTGCTGCGCGAGAGCGTGCTGGATACGCACGACCGGCTGATGCTGCAACTGGCGGCGCTGATCGCCTGCCAGGCGCAGCGCGAGTACCGGGTCATGCTCGGCGCGGCGTTGAACATCGGGGTGACCCCGTCCGAAGCCAAGGAGATCGTCTACCAGGCCGTGCCCTATGTGGGCATGGCCAAGGTCTTCGACTTCCTGCACATCACCAACGAAGTGCTGACCGAGCGCGGCGTCAAACTGCCGCTGCCCGGCCAGTCCACCACCACCCCGGACGACCGCATGCACAAGGGCAAGGCGGTGCAGGCGCAGATCATCGGCGCAGCGCAGGTGGATCGGCTCTACGCCACAGCGCCGCAGGACCAGCAGCACATCCAGCGTTTCTTGTCGGCCAACTGTTTCGGCTACGCCACCCACGGGCGCGTGTTCAAGGCACTGATGAGCGCGCATGTGCCGGGGTGGCAGGAGATGGAAGCGCGGCGTCCAGCAATGCCCGTGCAATCTGCGGCGCGGGGTTGAGTCGCCAGCGCCGGGGAAGCAGTGACCCCGCCAACCTCAGGGCAGAGAAGACCTGCACATCGGGCAGGGCAAGATCCAGCACGAGCCGTTGCACGGACTCGCCGACGGGCGTGTCACCTCATGATGGGCAGGCTGGCCAGCGCATTTCTCAGCCGCAGCATGTCCCAGGGCAGGAACTCGGCGATCCCCAGACCGACTACATCGCAGGCCGCGCTCACGTCCTGCAGAAGCCGGACCACCTGCCCCAACTGCATGCTTCCCTGCACGATGCCGTCGAACGCGCCTTGCGGTGCGTCCGGCTTGTTGAACAGCAGCGGCGAGAAGTGGGCGGCATCGAGCACGTCCAGATCCCAATGCACCGCCAGATGCGCGATGCCTTCGGCCTCGATCCATTCCAGGATCGGCTGGCTGCTGTCGGCAAGGTCGACCGCCGGCGTGTGCCGGATGCCGAGCCCCTGGAGAATGCGCCCTTCGTCCTGCGTCCAGGCGCTCATGCCCGCGATCATCACCCGCGCCGGATCGAGCTTGCGCTCAACCTCGGCGGTGAACTCTTCATCGCCACGCCCCAGCAGCATGCCCAGCACGTGGGCATGGGCGTGCGAAAACTCGGCGGCGCTCATCACATCCGGGTGGGCGTCGACCCATAGCACTCCGAGCATTCCTGCATAGCGGCGATTCAGCCAGGCCATCGGGGCCAGGTCGATCAGGCAATCGCCACCCAGGGTGACAATGCGCCCGGGTCGGTGCCGCTCGATGGCGGCACGTGCTGCGCGGGCCTGCGACAGCAGGATCGTGCGCGCCTTGATGCCGCGCTCGGTTTCCAGCGGCCGATCGCCGGCTTCGGGAACCGCCACCGTCTCTTCCGGCCCGTCGTGCGCAGGCGCCAGCCAGCGCAGCAGTTCAGCGCCAAACCGGTAGGCGGGTTCCGCTCCGCCCTGCCATTGGGGCATGTTCAGTCGGAGTGTCGTGGTGGGCATTGAGGTTCTCCTGGTGAAGCAACCAGCTTACCCCTTGTACCACCGAAGGGTCCTACTACTTCGATGCTCGCAAGCGAGTCGTGGTGCTATTGCGGTGGCGCCTCCACGCCACTGAACGCAAGCACCGCCGGCGGCAACCGCTCGCCCCGGATCGTGATTCCAGCCACAGCGGCATTCAACTCCCGAAGCTCGTCGTTGCCGAACGTGATTCCGCTTGCGCCGATGTTTTCCAGCATGTGTGCCATCTGCGTCGTCCCGGGAATGGGCACGATCCAGGGCTTCTGTGCCATCAGCCACGCGAGGGCAATCTGCACGGGAGCCGCCTGCTTGCGAACCGCCCAGGTCTTGATCACGTCCATCAACTGCAGGTTGTGAGGCAGATTCTCCGGCGAGAATCGCGGCGTGATGCCACGCAGATCGCCCGACGCGAATCGCGTGTTCGCGTCGATCCAGCCCGTGAGCAATTGGCAGTCGAGCGGCCACCAGGGCACGAAGCCGATGCCCAACTCTTCGCAGAGCGGGATCACCTGTTTTTCCGGATCGCGGGTTGCCATCGAATATTCGTTCTGGATCGCGGCCAGCGGCAACACGGCATGGGCGCGACGGACTGTCTGCAGGCCCGGTTCGCACAGTCCCCAATGCAAGACCTTGCCTTGGTCCCTCAGATCCTTGACCGCGCCCGCGACATCCTCGATCGGCACGGCGGGATCGACGCGGTGTTGATAAAGGAGGTCGATGCGGTCGGTGCGCAGGCGCCTGAGCGACCCCTCGACCGCGCGTTTGAGGTGCGCGGGGCGACTGTTGAGTCCGGGGCCGCGCTCGCCGGTGTCGGGATCGATGTTCCAGCCGAACTTGGAGGTGATGCGGACCTTGTCGCGGAACGGTGCGATGGCCTCCCCGAGGATGCGCTCGTTCTCGAAAGGCCCGTAGGCCTCGGCGGTATCGAAGAACGTGACGCCACGGTCGAAGGCGGTACGGATGATGTGGATCATCTCGGGCCGGTACGGCACCGTCGTCTGATAGGTGCGGTCCATGTTCTGCACGCCGAGGCCCAAGCTGGAAACCTCCAAAGATCCAAGCTTGCGACGCCCGTTCACGCGCGCCGCGTCCGCCCGGCTCGTGCCGCCGGCTTGGTTTTTCGCCGGTGCCTGCGCGAAAGTTTGGCTCGCGATCATGCCCGCGACCAGCGGCGTCGCGGTCAGCGTGGCGGCCCCCTTCAGGAAACTGCGGCGATGGCTATCGGTTGGGCGGTTGTTCATTTTCCTTCCTGTGCGACTCGTTCGCAGGCGGTATCTGGTCAATGTCTCGCACCGCGTCCTCCAGTCGGCAGCGGCAGAGCAAATCGACGCACGAGGCGCGAGATCACAAAGTTCTCGCGAAGAACGTGGTCAGCTTGCCGATGGTGGCGTCCACGTACCGGGCAACCCAGTAGGTTTCGATGTGCGTGGCGCCGTCGATCTTGAACAGCTCCTTGTCCTTGGCGCCGGTGGCCTTGGCAAATGCGTCCTCCGTCATGTAGAGACTGTCGGCCTTGCTGCCGGCAATCATCAGCAGGGGCTGCTCGATCAGTTCGATCCGGTCGGTGGCGTCCCAGCGCATCAGGTCGAGCAGACTGCTCGTGGTGTACTTGAAGGTCGAGCCGGGGTGCGCGTGCGTGCGCCAGTAATACTCGTAGCCCTGCCGGTACATCTCGAACGGCAGCGCGGCGATCTGCGCGTCGGTCATGTCGGCGTCGCCGGAGTAGAGAATCTTTCCGCCGGCTTTCTCCTGGGCGCGCGCTTCGGAGGCTTGCTTCAGGCGCTGCTGGATCATACCCAACTGCGAGTCGGCAAAGCCATTGCGGCGAACGCGCCCAGAGTTGAACATGCTCAGCGTCGCCACCGCCTTGAAACGTTTGTCGGATTTCGCCGCGGCCAACGAGTAGCCACCGCCGCCGCAAATGCCGAGCAGCCCCAGGCGTGCGGGATCGACTCCCGAATAGCGAGTGATGAAATCCGCCGCACCGTGGATGTCCTCGATGCGGAACTGCGGCTTGTCCGTGCTGCGTGGTTCGCCACCGCTGCCGCCCTGATACGCGGCATCCATCGCGATCGTGATGTAACCCAATTCGGCCAGGCGCTGGGCATGCAGGCCGGCGGTTTGCTCCTTGACCCCGCCGTTGGGGTGAGCAACCACGATCGCGGCATACTTTCTCTTCGGATCGTAGTTGGCCGGCGTATAGATGTTTGCGACGATCTTCAGGCCGTTGAGATCGTAGTGGACCGGGTGGATATTGACCTTGCCCGGCTCGTTGTTCGTGATCGCGCCTTCGTAGACCAGCGTGAACCGATTCGTCCTGTAATCGGCTGCAACAGCGTTGGTGGTCATTGCTGGAACTCCAATGAATGCACATGAGAAGGCGAGCGCGGAGACTCCGAGGAACCAGCGTCGAGGTTTGCTGAAGACTTCATCTGTCATCTGAGCTCTCCTGCCACTTCGTACCGAGATAGTCCTCGTCCGACACGTGCTCCATCCAGTCCACGGCCTTGCCGTCCTTCATCTCGGCAATGGCGATGTGCGTCATCGCGCAATCGGGCGATGCGCCATGCCAGTGCTTCTCGCCGGGCTCGATCCACACCGTATCGCCGGGGCGGATCTCCTGCACGGCGCCACCCCAGCGACCGACCAGGCCGAAGCCCGCGGTCACGAGCAGGGTCTGGCCCAGCGGATGGGTGTGCCAGGCGGTGCGCGCGCCCGGCTCGAAGGTCACGGTTGCGCCACTGAGATTGCCGCTGCCGCAGAATGGGCAGTCGATGCGTACGGTGCCGGTGAAATGCTCGGCCGGCGCCCTGGCGGATGGCGTGGAACCTGCGTTGCTGATTTTCATATGGCTTGTCAGTCCAGTTTTTTGTCGGCCAGGAATTTCGACACCAGATCCGCGATCTGCACATTGTTCAGATCGGACATCAGGAAGTGCGTGTTGCCCCGGATGCCGATTTCCGGCAGATGGACGAGCTGCGCATCGCCGCCATGCCTGTTGACGGCATCGACCCAGAGCCGCGCCATCGCCAGGCGCACGCGCCAGTTGTCCTGTCCGCGCTCCGCAGTCGGTTCGGCCGGAAAGTTGTCGCCGTAGTAGATGATGATCGGGATACGGGTGAGCTTCTGGAAATCCGCCAGCGGCACCGCCTCGGGAGACAGGGTGCCGGCAGCACTGGGCATGGCCGGAGGCAGCTCACCCTCCGGAAAGATGAACCCGCTGCCCGGCTCGAGCGCGACGATTCCCTTGACGTTGCTGCTCTTGATCGCCGTCAGCCAGCCCGGTCCGCCGGCCTGCCAGTGCGAGAACAGGATGCCGGGTCCCGTCTTGTCGAACAGCGCCGCCATGGCATCCGAGATCACGCCGGCATCGTAAGGTCCGGTATTTGGCGTGACCGAACGGAAGAACTGATCCAGCGTTTCCGGCTTGCGATCGAACTGCACGTTGTCGAAGTAGGTCGGCCACTTGCCGATGCGGAATTGATCGAAGAAGAGCTGATCGAAAGGCGTGGGTTCGACCGTAGTCGCCACGGTGCTGTTGCCCGCGCGGCCGCGACGCGGCTGATCGACGAGATAGACCGGAAAGCCTCGGCGCAGGAAGAGGGTCTGGAAGCCTTCACGGCCATCCGACGTGGTTTCCCAACTGCGCGCCGACTGGTACGCGCCATGCAACATCACGATGGGCAGCGGTTTGGGATTCTGCGGGACTTGATAGAAGGCGTAGAGGTGATCGCCGTGGAAGCTTTGCCCTGCGGAGGTCGGGTCGTTGTTGTTGTACGTGCCGGGCGTAGTCACCACTTTTCCGCCGACCGCGAAGCTGCCTTGTTCCTGGATCACCAGGGGGCCAGTGGAATGACTTGAGTCGGCGGGAAGGGTTCTGCAGGCGGTCAGTGGGATCAGCGTCATCATGGTCACCAGGACCTTCTTGGCTAGGGTCATGATCATTCTCCCGACGCGGGCAGCGTATGCCACCGCCAGGATGACTGCCAGCGTAGCGGCGCGGCATTTAGCGGGCGTTGTATTGCTCATCGCTCACCAACTCCAGCCAGTCCGTGCTCTTGCCGTCTTTCAGATAGGCGATGGCCAGGTGGCGCATGCCAGTGGTTTGAGTCGCACCGTGCCAATGCTTGACGCCGGCCTCGATCCAGACCACATCGCCCGCTGCCTTCATGTCCACCGCGACATGGCCAACGAAGTTTTGCGCCGCGGCCAATGTCGTGGGGCTGGAACCAGCGGGTGTGATCTGGATGTCCGGGGCGCGCGCCCACGCGGCACTCGACGTCACTATCGCCGTTCCCGCTGCAATGAGACTTCTTTTCATGGCGATTCTTTTCCTTTGCATGGAGATGCGGGCACCATTTGCTGCAGGAAATTGTGGATAGTCTGCGCCAGATCTGTCGCGGTGACGCAAATCCTACACGCCAGGCTTGTCTTGATTAAGTCTCGAAATCCGCAATCGATGTTGAGTGGCACTCAACAATCTGCGCATCCCTACAGCGCGCAGCAGAACCTGATCAGCGCGCGGCTGCTCGAGGCGAGCAACCTGATCACGCTGTACAGCGTGCTTGGCGGAGGCTGGCGCTAGTCTTGCCCGGTACGCAATCGCGGTCCCGTAGCGACGCGCCCTGTGAGCTTGGGCGGCAGATGGGCAAGTCCCTGACGGCCTCAGAGCATCCATTCGATCGGCAGCAGCGACAGGAACCACACCGCCAGTCGCAGCCCCGCGCTGGTGTGTGGATCGGTGTCGTGTATCACGACGCTGTCGCCTTGCCGCTCGAGCCATTGCAGCGCGCCGCCGGCTCCGAGCCGTACTTCGTAGGCGCGCTGCGGCATTGCGTCGGCCATCGTGTCGGCCAACCCCTGCGCCAGCGTCTGGCTTTCGATCACGAAGCCCATCTCGGTGTTGAGGCGGGCGGAGCGTGGGTCGAAGTTGAACGAGCCGACGAAGACGCGCACGCGATCGACGCCGAAGGTCTTGGCGTGCAGGCTGGCCGCCGATCTGCTCGCGCCGAGGCGCCCAGCGACGCCGGGGTGCGCCTCGCTGCCCGGCATCATCTCGTAGAGCGCGACGCCGGCTTCCAGCAGGGCCTTGCGCCGCTTGGCATAGCCGGCGTGCACCACCGCCACGTCGTTGGCGGCCAGCGAATTGGTGAGCACCGTCACCTTCACGCCTTGCCGCGCCAGTGCGGCCAGCGCTTCGACGCCGGCGGCGGTCGGCACGAAGTAGGGCGACACCAGTTGCACTTCGCGTGCCGCGGTGCCGAGTACCTCCTTCAGGCGCTGCCCGATCAGCACCTCGGGCGCGGCGTGACCAAGCCCCTTCGCGGGATCGTCGCTGACCATGCGCACCGGCACCCACTCGTACGCCAGCTCGCCAGCCAGCATGCGGCGCACGAAGTCGGAGCGCGCCAGTGCACGGCGGTAGTCGGCCGCGGCGGGTTCGTCTTCGATGCGCGCCGCGCGCTCGACCAGGTGTGCGAGATCGGCGTCGGCGGCCGCAGGCAGCAGGCGATCGACCGGGTAGGCCGACGCGCTGGCCCAGTAGCGGTCGAAGTCGCTCGATACGTCGCGCACCACCGGGCCGACGGCGAGCATGTCGAGGTCGACGAACAAGGGCGCATCGCCGGTGCCGAAGTATTCGTCGCCGACATTGCGGCCGCCGACGATGCTGGCCTGGTTGTCCGCGGTGAACGACTTGTTGTGCATGCGCCGGTTCAGGCGCGCGAAGTCGCCGAAGTAGCCGAGCCAGCGGAGGCGGCGGTGGACAAATGGGTTGAACAGCCGCACCTCGATGTTCGGATGCAGGTTGAGCGCGGCAAGCAGCGGGTCGAGGCCCGCGGTGTTGTTGTCGTCGAGCAGCAGCCGCACCCGCACGCCGCGCTCGGCGGCCCGGTGCAGCGCGGCCAGCAGCAGCGTGCCCGACAGATCGCTGCGCCAGATGTAGTACTGCACGTCGAGCGTGCGCTGCGCCGCGGCGGCCAGCAGCATGCGCGCGGCAAACGCGCCCTGCGCGTCTGCCAGCGCCACCACACCCGAGCGGCCGGGATGGGCGCGCGCCAGCGGTGCGATCGCCTGGCCGAGCGGCGTGTCTTCGGTGTCGTGCAAGGCTCGGGATTCGGTTCGGTCCGCCAGAGGTGGCAGGCCGCTGCAGGCGGCGAGCAGCGTGCCGGGTAGCACAATGCCCAGCAACTGTGCCCAGAATCCGCGCATCAGCGGCGCCGCCGTGCCACGAGGGTCCTGCCGTCGGCGGTGCGCAGCAGCAGCGTGCCGGTGTCATCGATGCGGTAGCGCCGAATGGCAGGCAACAGATCAAGCAGCTTGCGTTCCTGATTCATCAGCGCCTCGGGGCAGGCCATCATTGTCGTTCCGGAGACCTCGATGCGCAGCGTGGGTGCTTCCGTCTGGTAGCTGCCAAGCATGCGGTTGCAGGTGGCACTGCCGGCCAGCTGGCCGTCGCGCAGGAAGTGCAGCGTGGCGTGGCTGTTGTCGATGACACCGCCGCCGGCGATATCCTCGATCACCCATTCGGGGCCCAGCAGGGGCCTCTGATCGTTCGCCATCAAATGCTCGGCCACGGCGCGGAAAGCGGGTAGCGAGGTCGGATCGCTGGCCGCATTGGCCGCCACCGGAAACGAGGCAAAGCGCGCAATCACCATGTCGGCGGCCGGATCGATCCAGATTGTCTGCCCGTGCACACCGCGCGCGGCATAGGTGCCGTGATCGTCGTGACTCACCCACCACATCCCGCGGTAGCTCCAGCCCGGCAGCAACGTGTATCCGGCCTTCGCGAACGCATCGCGCGACCCGCCGCGCCGGATGCTGTCGATGGCGGCAGCCGGCACGATCTGGGCATCGCCCGAGCGGCCGTCGTCGAGCATCAACTGGCCCAGGCGGGCCATGTCACGCAAGCTGGCATTGGCGCCACCGGCAGCGGCCGCGCGCCGCCATTGCCTTTGTCCACGCCGAGGCTGGGCATCAGTTCACGGAAATGACAGACGGTCCAGCGCAGTTTCGGGAAGGCAAAGTAGTCGGCATCTGTGAAGCGGATCGTCTTGTCGGCAGTCGGTGGAAAGCCCTGCATCCAGCCGAGCGTTCGTGGATTGGTGGACCGGGCTGATTGCGGCACGGACTGTTGCGCCATGGCGCTGCCTGCAAGGATCAGAGTGACTGCAGGAACAATCGCAAGCATGCTCTTCATCTCGTATCTCCCGGCTCGGTTCCGCGCGCCGCCATCGGTTCAGTCGCCCACAATAAAGCATTCCAGACCCCGCGTTTTCAGTTCTTCACCAAAGCCTGCATTGCGGCATGCGCCCACCGGACCGCCACCGCCTGCGCACGTGCAGCCGTGGATTCATCGCGAGCTTCACGATCAGATTCGAAAGGCTGTTCAGCGACACCTCGTGTCCCCGGGGACTTCGCCGTAGATGCCCATAGAGCTCACCAAGATCAGCCGTTTGAGGCCGATGGTCTGCATCGCCTGGACGATGTTCCGAGCCTGCTGCGCCAGGGGTCCGGCGAGATTGGCATAGACCACGTCCTGCCAGCGCATCGCGGACTGCAGTGTTGGCACCTGAGGCGCAGTCTGTGTCGCAGGCATTGATCTGATAATGCGGGTAATCCAGAATAGGATGATGAGTTGGATTCATTAATATGCGCAACCGGGGCGGCGCGGCAACCCGCGAGAACTACAACGAGTTGCAGGCTTTCCTGGCAGTGGCCCATGAGTGCAGCTTTACCCGCGCCGCGGCCCAGCTCGGCGTGTCGCCCTCGGCGCTGAGCCACACCATCCGCGGACTCGAGGAGCGGCTGAAGGTTCGCCTGCTCACGCGCACGACGCGCAGCGTTTCGCCGACCGAAGCGGGAGAACGTCTGGCCCTTGAGCTGGAGCCTCGCTTTCGGGACATCGACCGGGCTGTCGCCGCGCTGGGTGAAATGCGCGAGAAGCCCTCCGGCACCATTCGCATCACCACCAGCGAGCACGCAGCATCGACCATTCTCTGGCCGGCGCTGGAAGAGTTTCTGCCGCAGTATCCGGAGGTTCGCGTCGAAGTGATCTCCGACGCGCGGCTGACGGACATCGTGACCGAGCGTTTCGATGCGGGCATCCGCCTCGGCGAGTCGGTCGCCAAGGGCATGGTGGCCGTACCGATCGGGCCGCCCATGCGCATGCTGGTGGTGGGGACGCCCAGGTACCTGGCTGCGCGGCCGCCGATCAAGTCACCGCGGGATCTCGTCCATCACGATTGCATCAACATCCGCTTCCTGACGCACGGCGGTCTGTACACCTGGGAGTTCGAGAAGGGCGGCCGGGCACTGAACGTGCGTGTCGAGGGGCGTCTCACCTTCAACAGCATGACGCAGGTCCTCACAGCGGCGCGTGCCGGATTCGGGCTCGCGTTTGCCCAGGAAGACCGCGTCGAAGCGGACATCGCGGCCCGCCGATTGCAAGCCGTGCTGACCGACTGGACGCCGCCGTTTCCCGGCTACCATCTCTACTACCCAAGCCGGCGCCAGCATTCGCCGGCGTTCGCGCTGTTGATCCAGACGCTGCGCGAACGGGTGCCGGCGTTGAAGCTCCAAGGTAGGCCTTCGGCAGGCCACGGGACGAAGATTCGAGCGGCGCGATAGCCGCGAACGACAGGAGATGGTTTGACCGCGGAGCATCACGGCATCGTACTGCTGCCGATCATCACGCTGCTCGCGGCAGCCGTCGTCACCGCGCCGCTGTTCAAGCGCTTGGGTCTTGGGTCGGTCCTGGGTATTTGACCGGAGGCATTATCATCGGTCCGCGTTTACTCGATGCTGGCGCGCAGCAGCAATGGACCGTATACGACTAGGAAGGCGCCGAACGCGAGGATCCATACGGCGGCGGCCGCCGTGTACAGTGCCAGCGTGTGAGTCGAGAGCGGCGCTGCGATACGCAGCAGTGCGGCGAGGACCGCAGCGGCATAGATCAGCAGCGTGGCGCGCGGCGCTTTCGGCGGACGACCGGTTTCGCTCAGCGTTACGCGCGTCATAACGCCGAGCGTGGTGACGCCGATCGCGCCGGCGGTCCAGGCGTGCAGCGCGCCGGTGGCCGGAAGCAGATCCGGGCGCAGCACGGCAATTCCCGTGGCGACAAAGCCGAGCGGCACGAAGGCGTAGCCGACATGCAGGATCAGCACCAGCGGTTCGGAGCGAGCGGCGAAGCCGCGCCAGCGTGCGAGCCGCGCGAACTGCACACCGCCGCTGACCAGCAGCAGCCAGCCGGTCAGGGTGTGTTCCGGCAGGGCGATCCAGGCCAGCAGCGCCAGTACGCCGAGCGCGATCGCCAGCGCGTCGAGGCGCTCGAAGGCCTTGGGGTAGGGCGGGCGATGGCGTGAGATAAGCCAGTTGCGCGTGAAGCTCGGCGTGATACGGCCACCGATCACCATCAGCAGCGCGATGATGAGCGCGAGAGCGATGCGCGCCGCTATGCCGGGCGCGGAGTGGCGCAGCACCTCGCAGTGGAAGGCGATGTTGCTGGCGGCGAGCGCGAGGACCAGCGCGACGACGCGCAGATTGAGCCAGTCTCGCGCCGCAATGATTTGGCGCGCGAACCACAACGCGATGACGAGCAGCAGTGCAACGTCGATGGCAGGTGCGTAGATGCCAAGGTGCGGGTAGGCATACAGAGCCACGCGTCCCGCAAGCCACAGGAGCGCGAGCGCCAGGAGCGGCGCACCCACGAGCGTGGGTCGTCCGGTCCAGTTTGGCGCCGCCGTCAGCAGAAAGCCGGTGAGCACCGCGCCGAGGTAACCGAACAGGAATTCGTGGGCGTGCCAGGCGAGTAGTCCGTAGCCGACCGCCGGCTGCGCGTACCCGGTGAGTGCTGCGAGCCAAAGGCCCATGCCCACCACCGCCCAGAGCGCGGCGGCCAGGAAGAAGGGTCGGATGCCGTGTGTGAGCAGCGGCAGAGACGCGAGACCCGCCGAGCCGGATGGAATTGCCATGCAACCCTCACCGTCAAAATCATTATATTACGATGGCCTGACCACCCGGTGCGCAGGCTGCTATTGCAGGGGTTCGCCGCGCCACGCCGCCAGTAGCGGCACCTGCATCTCGTCCTCGTCCGGTCCGCCGTGCATCCCGATGAAGTGTGCCGGCTGCTCGCCTTCGAGCGTATCGACCAGCGTGACGCGCCTGGTCGGGACGAGCACATGCGTGCCGAGCCGCCCGGCTAGGGCATTGCCTGTACCAAACCATCCGGCAGCAAGCAGGTCTGCTGATCGATGGACGGTGAATGCATCCCCCAGCGCCGCATGGATCACCTCCGAAAAACGCTCCTGCATGGCAGGACGCACGCTGCACAGCGGCACTCTCGGTTCACCGGTGAGCGGTCGGTCGAGACACGCGGCGATTGCCGGGAAGTCCTCCAACCGCAGCTGGTCTGCGGCCGGCACATCGATGAAGCCGTGGTCGGCGGTGGCAAGGACAAGCATATCGCGCTGACTTGCACGCGCAACGAGCCCCGCAAACCACACTTCGATCCGCTGCACGACGGCGTGCGCCCTATTACTGGAGGATCCGGCTTCATGGCTCACCATGTCGAAGTGCGGCAGGTAAATGAAGACGCAGGCCTCATCGCCACTGCTGTTGAGCAGAGCATCCACCAGGTCAACGACATTATCCAGGCTCTGGTAAGCAATGATGGTAGCGCCGGCATAGGCATGGCGCGAGAACTCGCTGTCGGCGATGGCCGCGGGCAGCAGAGCAAAAGCCGGCACCTGGCAGCGCATCGTCCAGGCCGGCCAGCGCCAGGTTTCGGCTGACTCCACCTTCGCTCCGTGGTCGGCCCGCAGATCCATCGGCAGCGTGCGAATCACCGCGCCCGCCGCCTCGGACCACATCAGCCAGCCGGGGTTGCCATGCATGGCGGGTGGTGCGGCAGCAGACAGGGCAGACAGTGCGGGCGCCGTGCTCGAAGGGAACACCGAAGACAACGAGCGCAGCCGAAAGTGCGCCAGCACACCATCCGGTGCATGCCTGCGCAGCACGCGTTCGCCCACGCCATCCATCAGCACGAACACCACGCCGCGGCTCGCCGCGAGAGCGTTCGCGAGTACAGGATCTGGCACGGGCGGAACTGCGCCGCTGGCGCCAAAGCGTCCCGCCAGCGAGGCGGCGAGGGAAACGATGCTGGTATCGGTGGTGTAATCGACAGGACGGATTGGAACAGCAGGTGTCATAATCGTGCTCAAGGTGCGCGATGGCGTCGCTGGTGGCGTGCTGGTTGGCCTGCACCTGGCGCGCGGCAGCCGTTCGAGTTCAGCGGGTGCAGCCTGGTGGCGGTCGACTCGGGTTTGCCACAACGCACATTCCGCGAATCGACCGGGGCTAGAGGCTCGCCTGAACTCCTTACACGATCGCCGCCAACATCGTCTCCGCATTCGAGACCTTGAATTCGCCCGGCGCCTCGACATTGAGCCTCTTCACTACGCCATCTTCCGCGTAAAGAGCGAAGCGCTTGCCGCGCATGCCGAGTCCGAAGGCGGTACCGTCCATTTCAAGGCCCAGCGCCTTGGAAAACGTTCCGTTGCCGTCGGCGAGCATGCGCAGGCCGTCAGGCACCTTCTGATTCTTCGCCCAGGCATCCATCACGAATGCGTCGTTGACGGCAAGGCATACCACGTCGATGCCTTTACTGGCGAATTTCGCGAGATTCTGCATGTAGCCAGGCAGGTGCTTGGCCGAACACGTCGGCGTGAACGCGCCGGGAACTGAGAACATCACGACCTTTCGGCCCTTGAAGATTTCATCCGTGGTGATCGCCTTCACACCGTCCTGGAGGTAGTTGAGTGTGGCGTTGGGAATGCGGTCGCCGAGTTTGATCGTCATGGTCTTTCCTTCATGGGTTACGAGATATCGCCATCATAATCTCTGTGCGGTCGCGGCGACACCCTTGCTAGCGCAGACCGAGGCCCTACCTGCCGCCTCAGCCCATTGACGCGGCGGGCCAGGACCAGAGCGTGACTGAATCCTGATGCTGGTATGCTA
>JAFEGC010000130.1 GCA_018240265.1 Pseudomonadota bacterium
TTATTTTCAACCCTTTACTGAGAATCCAGCCGTGGCCCGAATCACCGTAGAAGACTGTCTGCAAAACGAACCCAACCTGTTCAACCTGGTCCTGTTGGCGGCCAAGCGCGCCCGGCGCCTGGCCAATGGCGCGGAAGCCACGGTGGACTGGGAGAATGACAAGGCCACCGTGGTCGCCTTACGCGAAATCGCCGCCGGCAACATCACCATGGCCATGATGGAAGAACCCGAAGAAGTCATCGAACAGCCGGTCAGCGAGATGGATATCCCCTCCGACTTCCGCGCCCCACAACTGGGTCTCGGGGACTAACCCAACCTACCTGCCAGCATCCTCGTGAACTACGCCTCCTCCATCCTGGGATTCCTGCCGGGTGGGAGGCGCGCCACGGGGATCAGCCAGCTCCTGGAAAAGCTCGAAGCCTACCTGCCGCCCGTGCAGGTGGAGCGGGTGCGCGAGGCTTACGAGTTCGGCGCCGAGAAGCATCGCGGCCAGAAGCGCGTTTCCGGCGAGCCCTACATCACCCACCCGGTGGCAGTGGCCGACATCCTGGCCGACCTGCGCCTGGATGCGGACACGATCTGCGCCGCTATCCTGCACGATGTCATCGAGGATACGCCCACCGCCAAGGCGGAAATCGCCGGCCTGTTCGGCCAGGTGGTGGCGGAACTCGTGGACGGGGTCAGCAAGCTGGACCAGATCCAGTTCAAGAACCGCCAGGAGGCGCAGGCAGAGAGCTTTCGCAAAATGCTGCTCGCCATGGTGCGCGACATCCGCGTCATCATGGTCAAGCTGGCCGACCGCATGCACAACATGCGCACCGTCGGGGTCATGCCGCCGGTCAAGCGCCGGCGCATCGCGCGCGAAACTCTGGAGATCTACGCGCCCATCGCCGAGCGCCTGGGCCTGTACAACGTCAAGCTGGAACTGGAGGATCTGGGTTTCCACGCGCTGTACCCGCACCGCTACAAGGTACTGGAACGCGAGCTCAAACGCGCGCGCGGCAATCAGAAAGAATTCATCGGCAAGATCCTGGAGAGCTTCCGCTCCTCGCTGAAAAAGGCCGCGATCAATGGCCAGGTGGAAGGGCGCGAGAAGCACCTGTACAGCATCTACAAGAAAATGCAGAAAAAAGGCATCTCGATCAGCGAGATGGTGGATGTGTACGGCTTTCGCATCATCGTCGACACGCAGGACACCTGCTACCGCGCGCTCGGCCTGGTGCACGGCCTGTACAAACCCATGCCCGGCCGATTCAAGGACTACATCGCCATCCCGCGCATCAACGGTTATCAATCGCTGCACACCACGCTGTTCGGCCCCACCGGCATTCCCATCGAAGTGCAGATCCGCACCGAGGAGATGCACCGCATCGCCGAGTCCGGCATCGCAGCGCATTGGAAATACAAGACCGGCGAAATCAGCTCGGGCGGCGAGGAACACGACCGCGCGCGCAAATGGCTGGCCAACCTGGTGCAGATACAGGAGGGCGGCTCCTCCGAGGAATTCCTGGAAAGCGTCAAGGTGGACCTGTTCCCCGACAAGGTTTACGTGTTCACGCCCAAGGGCGAGATCCTGCGCCTTGCCAGCGGCGCAACGGCCGTGGATTTCGCCTATGCCATCCACACCGGCGTGGGCAACCGCTGCGTCGCCGCCAAGGTGGACCGGCGCCTGGTACCGCTGCGCACACCGCTTCGCAACGGCCAGACGGTGGAGATCATCACGGCCAAAGGTGCCACGCCCAATCCAGCGTGGTCGAATTTCGTGGTCACCGCCAAGGCCCGCGCCGCCATTCGCCAGTACCTCAAGAACCTCAAGCGTGGCGAGGCCGCGGAGCTGGGCAAGCGCCTGCTGGGCCAGGCGCTGGACGAGTTCTCGGTCAGCTTGAAAAAGATCCCGGCCGAACGCATCAACGCCGTAGTCGCCGAATTGAAACTGGCCGATGCGCAGGATCTGTACGAAAAAATCGGCCTGGGCGAGCGGCTCGCGCCGCTGGTGGCGCGGAGCCTGCTGCCCGCGCAGGCCGCGGCGGAGGAGGCGGCGGCGCCCGAACCGCTGATGATCGCCGGCACGGAAGGCTTGCTGGTCACCTACGCACGCTGCTGTTTTCCCATTCCCAACGATCCCATCATGGCCTACCTGAGCCCGGGCCGCGGCGTCACCATCCACCGCCAGAACTGCGGCAACCTGGAGGAGTATCGCAAGCACCCGGAAAAGTGGATCTCGGTGGCCTGGCAGAACTCCGGCGACCGGCTGTTTGCCTCCGAGATCAAGGTGCAGGTCACCAACAAGATGGGCGTGCTGGCCGCGGTGGCCTCGAGCATCGCCAGCACCCTCACCAACATCGACCACGTGTCACTGCTGGAGCGCGACGGCGACAGCTCGGCGCTGCGCTTCGAGCTGCAGGTGCGCGACCGCAGGCAGCTGGCGCGCATCCTGCGAACGGTGCGGCGCATGCCGGACGTGCTGCGCGTGTCGCGTACCATCGCCGGCAAAAGCGGCTAACATGCGCCCATGAAAAAGCAAATCATCGCAACCCAGGATGCACCCGCGGCCATCGGCACTTACTCGCAGGCGGTGCGCGCCGGCAACACCCTGTGGGTCTCGGGCCAGATTCCGCTGGACCCGGCCACCAAGGAGCTGGTGACCGGCGACGTGGAGGCGCAGATCCGGCGCGTGTTCGACAATCTCAAGGCCATCGTGCAGGCCGCCGGCGCCAGCTTCGATGACGTGGTGAAGGTCAACGTGTTCCTGGTGGACCTTGCGCATTTCGCGCTGCTCAACCGGATCATGGCCGAGTACTTCCGCGAACCCTATCCGGCCCGGGCGGCCGTCGGTGTCGCCACGCTTCCGCGCGGCGCCCAGGTCGAAATGGAGTGCATCGTCGCGCTGTGAACGCCGGGGAGGCCGGCGCTGCCACGCCGCGTCCCGTCACCAGCCTGCGCGGCGTCGGCGAGGCGCTGGCCGGCCGGCTGGCAGCGCTGGGCGTGCACAGCGCGCGCGACCTACTGTTCCTGCTGCCCATCCGCTATGAAGACCGCACCCGTGTCGTGCCGCTGGGCGAGCTGCGCCCCGGTATGCGGGCCGCGGTCGAAGGCGAAGTGCTGCTGACCGAGGTGACGTTTCGCGGCCGGCGCCAACTGCTGAGCCGCCTGTCCGACGGCTCGGGCTCACTCACTTTGAGATTTTTTCATTTCTCTACGCAGCAGCAGCAGGGGCTGGCGCGCGGCATGCGCATTCACTGCTTCGGTGAGGCCCGCCGCGGCGCCGGCGGCATCGAGATGGTGCATCCCGAATACCGCCGCGCCGACGCAGAGATCGACAGCGTGGATGACCGCCTCACCCCCACCTATCCGGCCACGGAAGGATTGACCCAGGGACGGCTCCGTATGCTGGTGAGGTTGGCGCTGGCGCAGGTCAGCGCGGCGGAGCTTCGCGACTGGATTCCGTCAGAGCTTTTGCAGCGCGCCGATCTGCCCTCACTGCGCGAGGCCCTGATGCTGGTGCATCAGCCGCCGGTGGATTGCCCGGTGGAAGAACTGATGAACCGGCGGCATCCGGCACAGCGGCGGCTGGCGTTCGAGGAATTGCTGGCACACCAGCTCTCGCTGCGCCAGCTGCGTCAGAATATCCAGGCCGAACCCGGCTGGGCGATCGGCTCGGACGATGCCCTGACGCCGAGTCTGCTGTCCTCGCGACTGCTGGCCTCGCTCCCATTCAGGCTCACCGGCGCACAGCGGCGGGCGCTGGCGGAAATCGAATCCGATCTCGCCCGCGAGCGCCCCATGCTGCGGCTGGTGCAGGGAGATGTGGGTTGCGGCAAAACCCTGGTGGCGGCGCTGGCGGCGGCGCGCGTGGTGCAGGCCGGCAGGCAGGCGGCGCTGATGGCACCCACTGAGCTGCTGGCCGATCAGCATGCGCAGAATTTCCAGCGCTGGTTCGCGCCGCTGTCGGTACCGGTGGCGCTGCTGACGGGACGGCAAACGGGGCGTGCGCGCCAGTCCATCCTGGAAGGCATCCGCGAAGGGCATGCGCCCATCGTCATCGGCACCCATGCGCTGTTCCAGGAGGGCGTGCAGTTCGCGAACCTGGCGCTTGCCATCATCGACGAGCAGCATCGCTTCGGCGTGCATCAGCGCCTGGCGTTACGGGAAAAGGGCGCGGCCGGAGGCCGCCAGCCGCATCAGCTCATCATGACCGCCACTCCCATCCCGCGCACCCTGGCCATGACGGCTTATGCGGACCTGGACGTGTCAGTAATCGATGAGCTACCGCCGGGACGCACGCCGGTAAAGACCGTGGCACTGCCCGAAACGCGCCGCGTTGAAGTGGTGCAACGCATCCGCAGCGCCTGTCTCGCCGGCCGCCAGGCTTACTGGGTCTGCCCACTGATCGATGAGTCCGAAGAAATGCCCTACAGCGCTGCCGAGGAAACCGCGCAGACGCTGGCCCAGGCGCTGCCCGAACTGCGCGTCGGCCTGGTCCACGGACGCATGCCGGGCGCGGCGAAGGAGCGCACCATGCAGGAGTTCAAGCAGGGTGTGATCCAGCTGTTGGTGGCGACCACGGTCATCGAGGTGGGCGTGGATGTGCCCAACGCCAGCCTCATGATCATCGAGAACGCGGAGCGCATGGGACTGGCGCAGTTGCACCAGTTGCGCGGTCGCGTCGGCAGGGGCACGCACGAGAGCACCTGCGTGCTGCTGTATCAATCGCCCATGTCGCAGCTCGGCCGAGAGCGCCTCGCCGTCATGCGCAACACCAACGACGGCTTCGAGGTGGCGCGGCGCGACCTGGAACTGCGCGGACCCGGCGAGCTGCTGGGCACGCGCCAGACCGGGTTGTCGCAGATGCGGGTCGCAGATCTGTCGCGGGATGCCGATCTGCTGCCGGCGGTGCAACGCGCCGCGCAGCTGCTGCTGGCGCGCTGGCCGGACCACGTGGCGCCGCTGATCGCGCGCTGGATCGGACAGGCGGAGCAGTACGGTCGCGTCGGGTAGAATGCGCTCCATGCCCACCGAATCCACCTCACCCGCCGCGCGCGCCGAGTGGCTACCAGCCGAACGCTTCGGCCAGGCCAGCATCGCCGGCAACGTGCGCGCCTACATGATCGGCAAGGGACAGCTCACCGAGCGCCTGCGCGAGGTATGCGGCGCCATGTTCTCGCACCGCCTGGTCGATCTGTCCACCGGTCTTCTGAGCGCGGAACAGCGCGCGCTGCTGTGCGAGGATTGCGCCGGGCTGTTCCGTGAAGTGGGGATGTACTGCCGCGAAACCCTGTGGGTGTACGCGCAGACCATTATCCCCGACTCGACGCTGGATGCGCATCCCTGGCTCGCCGAGCTCGGCGATGCCGCGCTGGGCGACACCTTCGGGGGCATTTCCGGCGTGGCGCGCAGTCCTTATGAATATGCCTGGTTGGGGCTGGAGCATCCGCTGGCGGCGCGCGCGCTGGCCGGCGCGCAGATCAAGCCCGCCGGACTGTGGGCGAGGCGCTACCGCTTTACCCTGCGAGAAGCCCCGCTCCTGGTGCAGGAACTTTTTTTTCCGGCCATCGGTCAGGTCTAGGGCAGCGCTGCCCATGCGCATGCCCCGCTCCGGCGATGAACTGATGCAGCTGGCAGCGCAGCGCTGGCGCTGGTTCCTGTACCGGGTGAAGTTCCATCCGCTGAGCACCCGCTACCTGCCGCGGATTCTGGCCACGCTGATCGAATATGCCAAGCTCATGCGCCTGCATCGGCCCATCGGCATCTGGCTGCTGCTGTGGCCCACGTTGTGGGCGGTATGGATCTCCGGCGAAGGGCAACCCGACCCGCTGGTGTTCAGCGTGTTCGTCATCGGCACTGTGTTGATGCGTTCGGCTGGCTGCGTGATCAACGACTACGCGGACCGCGAGTTCGATCCGCACGTACGGCGCACCCGCGACCGGCCACTGGCCGCGGGCAGCGTGTCGGGCGTGGAGGCGCTGGTACTGTTCGCCATCCTGTCGCTGATCTCGCTGGTGCTGGTGATGCAGCTGAACCGGCTCACCCTGCTGCTGGCGGTGATCGGCGCAGCACTCACCCTGACGTATCCGTTTCTCAAGCGCTTTTTCTCGCTGCCGCAGTTGTACCTGGGCATCTCCTTCGGCTGGGGCATTCCGATGGCGTTCGCCGCGCATCTGGAGCTCGTGCCGCGCGTCGCCTGGCTGCTGCTCATCGCCAACATCGCCTGGTGCACGGCGTATGACACCATCTACGCCATGGTGGACCGGGAGGATGATCTGAAAATCGGCATCCGCTCCACCGCCATCTTGTTCGGCGAGTCCGACCGCCACATCATCGCGGCGCTGCAGGCGTTGACTCTGTTCGCGCTGTACCTGGTGGGGCGCAGCGCTCAACTGGGCGGCTGGTACAAGCTGGGGCTGCTGGTCGGCGCTCTTTTCTTCGCGCGGCATCTGTACCTGATCCGCAACCGCGATCCGCAGCAATGCTTCAAGGCCTTTCTCGACAACCACTACTTCGGCATGGCGGTGTTCATCGGCATCGCGTTGGATTATCTGTTCCGGCTTTGACGGTTGGCGCCCTTGTAAGCGCGCAACAATTTGTAGCTACGCCGAACCGTGGCCGGTGGCGCTGGCGACGGTGATGGCGCTTACCCGGCGCGCGCCGGCGGCTTTCAGCACGCGGGCAAGTTCAGCCAGGGTCGTGCCTGTCGTGGTCACATCATCCATAAGCAGGAGCGATAGGCCCTGAACAGGCCGGCGTACCGCAAAGGCATCCTGAAGATTGCGGCGTCGCGTGTCGGCTGCGAGCAGGGTTTGCGGCGCGGTGGCACGTTGCCGCCAGACGCGGTCCTGCACCAGCGGCAGGCCTAGGCCGCGCGCGATGGGCACCGCGATCTCGCGCGCCTGGTTGAAACCGCGCTCGCTCAGGCGGTCGCGGTGCAAGGGCACGGGCAGGATGGTATCCACCGATGCCCATGGACGGCTCGCGCAGCGCATACGGCGTAGGCAGGCCAGGCCCAGAATTCGCGCGTAGTGAACTTGGCCGCCGAACTTGAGCTCGCGGATCATCGCATCCACCGGAAACTCGTAATCGAAGGCGGACCACAGGGCATCGAGGCCGGCAAGCGGCGCGGGTGGAGGCGGCTGACCCGTCGGATCTGCGTGCGGCGCGCACCAAGTATCCGCTGCCGCCGGCAGTTCCGCCTCGCAGGCCGCGCACAGGTCGAACCCCGGCGCGGCTCCCGGGTCCGAGCACAGGGCGCACACTGGTGGCAGGGCCCAATTTTCAAAGCCCCGGACAAGCTTGGTTAACCACATGACGCAAGTTCGGTTGACTAAGCGGCGGCAGCGCAGAATACTGGCCCCTCGCAGCGCCATGGAAGGTGCAAATGTCCCCTGAATGAGGTGATTCGTGAACGTCACGCCGCTGGAACGCAACCTGGTCCGCCATGACTGGACCCTGCCCGAGGTGCAGGCGCTGTTCGCGCTGCCGTTCATGGACCTGGTGTTCCGCGCACAGGGCTTGCACCGGCAGTTCCATGTGCCGAACCAGGTGCAGGTGAGCACACTGCTGTCCATCAAGACCGGCGCCTGTCCCGAGGACTGCGCCTACTGCCCGCAAAGCATCCGCTTCGATACCGGCCTCAAGACCGAAGAACTGATGGAAGTGCAGGACGTGGCGGCGCGGGCGCGGGCGGCGA
>JAFEGC010000131.1 GCA_018240265.1 Pseudomonadota bacterium
GTAGGAGACCGTACGGCCGCGCAAACTGGTGGCAATCTCGCGGGCCAGCAGATGAGATGAGGACCCAGTCAGGAATATTTGCGCATCTTGCGTGTCGTGCAGCCGGCGGATGAATGACTCCCACCGGGGTGCATTCTGAATCTCATCGAAAAAGAAGAACTTCCTGCGGTCGGCAAATTCGGGGTACAGCTCGGCGTGGGCGCTCAGGATCAAGTCGAGTTCACGGGATTTGATCGGCAGCAGGCGATCGTCTTCGAAATTGAGGAATATCATCTGCCGCCGATCCACGCCGCGGGCTTCGAGCCGGCGCATGGTGTCGTAGAGAATATAGGTCTTGCCGCTACGTCGGATGCCGACAAGGGTGGTGATCTTGCTCGTGTTCAGTGGCAGCTCGAGCGTTCGAGCCACGCTCGCCGGGAATTTCCGAGCCGTGTTTTCCGTCAGAACGTATTTAAGAGCTTCCTTTCGCATAGGGAAAGTATATGCCAAAAGCTTCCCTATATACAAGGAAAGACTCTGGGGCTTATCGGTATTTCAGCTAGAATGCTCGGCATGCCCTTCGATCCCGCCGCCGAGAAATACGTCAGCCTCGCCACCTTCCGCCGCAACGGCGTCGAGGTGAAGACGCCGGTGTGGATCGCACCCATGAACGGGCGGCATTACGTGTTCAGCGAGGGCGATGCAGGCAAGGTCAAGCGCATCCACGCGACGCCCCGCGTGCGTCTCGCGGCCTGCGACTTGCGCGGCAAGGTCAAGAGCGAGTGGGTGGAAGGCCGGGCGCGGATCGTCTCGGATCCCGCCTTGCTCGCCCAGGTCAAGCGGGCGTTTCGCGCCAAATACGGGCTGGTGATGTGGCTGACGGATTTCTTCGCCACGTTGTCGGGGCGCATGCGGCGGCGGGCGTATATCGAGATCGAAATTCCGGCGGCATGATTGGAAAGGGTGGTCGGTTCCAGCACGGCGAAGGAATTCAAGTCGGTCTGAGCCCGATGGTGACGCATCGTTTCAAGCTCGACGACATCGTCGCCGCATACGATCTGTTCTCGCATCAACGTGATGGCGTGCTCAAGGTGGCCATCAAGCCGGGGTGAAATAAGGCGGGCTGGCCGGCCCTTATGGCAGCGCCACCGACGGCACCCACACGTAGCCGTCATCATCCACGATGAATGCTTCGCGCAGGCCATGCGCCTGGTCGTTGGCGGCGTGCAGGACCGGGTCAGGCCTTGCCCACCCGTTCGCGCTGGCCAAGGCTTCTTCGCGAGGGGATTGCGTGGACGGCAAGGATAGCCGAACGATTGACGGATATGACTCTGCACTACACAGTGCGGTGATGCTGGATACGCTGCGCCGTTACGTCATTGCCCGGTCCTTGTTCCGCCCAACCACGCTGCCGCGGGCCATCGCCCGGCGCAGGAGGTGCTGGCGTTCGTACGCGAGCGCGGCGTGGTACATCCGCGCGAAGTGGATGCGCATTTCGAGCATGGCAAGGTCACCAATTGGTTCGGCGGCTCCTCGAATGCCTCGACCCAGCTCCTGGACCAGATGCACTATCGAGGGCTGTTGCGCATCGCACGGCGCGAGAGCGGCACGCGCCTGTATGCGGTGCGCGAAGCCGACGCGGAAGACGCCGAGCCGGGCTCGCCTGCCGAGCGCTTCGATGCGCTGGTGGATCTGGCGGTGAACAAGTATGCGCCGTTGCCGGCCCACTCCCTGGGCAAGCTCCTGAGCTACCTGTGCCACGGCGCGCCGCAGTGGCGCAAGCAACGCGCCGCCGCACTGGCGCGCGCCAAGCAACGGCTGGCGCGGGCGTGCATCGAGGGCGTGGACTGGTATTGGCCGGCCGGGGAGTCACCGGCCTCGCGCCGCTGGCGGCTCGATGATCAAGTGCGCCTGCTGGCGCCCTTCGATCCCGTGGTCTGGGACCGCGCGCGCTTCGGACTGTTCTGGGACTGGGAGTATCGCTTCGAAGCCTACACGCCGGCTCCGAAGCGCAAGCTGGGTTACTACGCCATGCCGCTGCTGTGGCGCGAGCAGGTGATCGGCTGGGGCAATTTGTCGGTGGCGAACGGGGAGCTGCGCGGCGATTTCGGCTATGTCGCCGGGCGGGCGCCGCGCGAGCCCGCGTTTCGCGACGGACTGGACGCGGAGTTGCAGCGGATCGGGCGCTTTTTGCGGCTGGATTCGCTGCCGCAGCGGATGCACCTGCCCAGCGAAGGGGTTACGATTCGGTGACACGACCGGCGCGCAGTGTCGCGTTGCCGGGAATCGGATTGGGAGATTTTGCAATGACCATCGCATTGATCACGGGCGCCAGCCGCGGACTGGGCAAGAGCATGGCGGAGCACCTGGCCGCCAAGGGCATCGACCTTATCATTACCTATCACTCCAAGAAGGCCGAAGCCGAGTCGGTGGTTGCCCTGGTCAAGAGCAAGGGCAGGCGGGCGGTGGCGCTGCAGCTCGATGTCACGCGGGCGGATTCCTTCGATGCCTTCACCGCCGCGGTAAAACAATCCCTGCAGCAGGAGTGGGGACGGCAGGACTTCGACTTCCTGGTCAACAATGCCGGCATGGGCATGTACTCGCGGATCGCCGACACCAGCCCGCAAGTGTTCGATCAGATGGTCGATGCGCACCTGAAGGCGCCGTTCTTCCTCACGCAGAAGCTGTTGCCGCTGATCAAGAACGGTGGGCGCATCGTCAACATTTCCTCGGGCCTGGCGCGATTTACTTATCCTGGTTTCGCGGCTTACGCCATGATGAAGGGTGGTATCGAGGTGTTCACGCGGTATCTCGCCAAGGAGCTGGGCGAGCGCCGCATTACGGTAAACACGATTGCACCGGGAGCCATCGCCACCGACTTCGGCGGTGGACGAGTGCGCGATGATGCCGAAACCAATCGCGTGATCGCGGCGCAAACGCCGCTGGGGCGCGTGGGGCTGCCCGAGGACATCGGTGGAGCGGTCAGCATGCTTCTGTCCGAAGATGGCCGATGGATCAACGGGCAGCGTATCGAGGTTTCGGGCGGTATACACCTGTAATGCCGCTGCGCCTTGCTGGACACGAAAATCCGCTGCCCGACTCGTGCAGGTATTTTTGATTCAGGACACTAGCGCACAACGATGAAGCGGGGGATTTCATGATTCAACAATGTTTGCGCCTGGCGTTGGGCGCGTTGCTGGCCGTGAGCGGCCTGGGTCTGGTACACGCCAAGGGTCGTGCCATCCAGCCCGATGACTTTCTGCGCTTCGCCACCGTGGCAAGCCCGCAGGTGTCTCCGGACGGCAAGTGGGTGGCCTATACCGTCTCGACGGTGGACCGCGACCGCGACGAGTCGCGTACGGCGCTGTGGCTGGCGAGCTGGGATGGTCAGCAGCAGCTACAGCTCACCAAGGACCTGAAGGACGTGGACTCGCCGCGTTTCAGTCCGGACGGACGCTTCATCGCTTTTCTGGCAACGCCAGCCGGTGCAGAGAAAGTGCAGGTCATGCTGCTGGACCGCGGCAGCGGCGAGACGCGCTCGCTAACATCGGCTAGCGATGGCATCAACAGCATCGCCTGGTCGCCGGACGGCAAGCGCCTGTTGCTCGTGCAGCATGGAGGCATGGCAGATGATGACGGCGCGAGTGCCAAGCCCCCCAAACCCATCGTCATCGATGCGATGCATTTCAAGCAGGACATCACCGGTTACGTTCCGGCCGGCGCGTGGAAGCGCCTGTTTCTGCTGGACGTCGAGTCGCGCAAGCTGGAAGGACTGACATCGGAGCAGGACGGCATCGCCGATCATCCGGCGTGGTCGCCCGACAGCCGCCGCGTCGCCTATGTGCGTACGCGCTCTTTCGGGCCGGACCAAGATGGCCGTGAGGACATCGTGCTCATCGATGTCGCGGCTGGTTCGACGCCGCAGGTGCTGGCGCGGGTCTATTCACCCAACGCGCAGCATCTGTCATGGAGCCCGGATGGCCGCCAGCTCGCGTATCTGGAAGGGCTGGAGCCGCGGCTCAGCGCCTACATTTCCGACCGATTGCTGGTGCGGCCGGTGGCGGAAGGCGAAGCGCACCTGGCAGCGCCAGCGCTGGATCGCGGCATCCTGGACTACGCCTGGCAGTCGGATGGCCGCGCCATGCTAACCATCGTCGAAGACGACACGGTCAGTTACCCGGCGCGCATCGATCTGCGCTCCGGCAAGGTGGAGCGGCTGATCAGCGGCAAGTTCGCCACCATCGAAATGTCCTCGACCGGCCGGCAGGCGGCGTTCGTGGTGTCGGACGATCACACCGCCGGCGAAGTGCATGTGCTCGATGGACGCGTGCTGCGCCGGGTGACGCATCACGGCGATGCGCTGCTGTCGGAACTGGAGCTGGGGCCGGTTGAAGACATCAGCTTCAAGAGTGCGGACGGTAGCGAGGTGCACGGCTTGCTGGTCAAGCCGGCAGATCATGTCGAAGGCCACAAGATCCCGACGATCCTGTGGATCCATGGTGGTCCCGCCGGTCACGACGAGCATTCGCTGCCGCTGGACGGCTATCCGCTGCAGTTCGAACGCCAGTTCCTCGCCGCGCAGGGCTACGCGGTGCTGGCCATCAATTATCGCGGCAGCAGCGGGCGCGGCGCGAAATTCCAGCAGGCCATCGCGTCGGACTGGTGTCATCTCGAAGTCGAGGATCTGCGTGCCGCCGTCGACTACGTGATCTCACGCGGTCTTGCCGACCCCGAACGGCTGGGCATCGGCGGCTGGAGTTACGGCGGCATCCTCACCGATTGCACTATCGCCAGCGACACGCGCTTCAAGGCGGCGGTGAGCGGCGCGGGTAGTTCGAATCAGCTCACCATGTTCGGCAGCGACCAGTATGCCCAGCAGTACCTGAACGAACTCGGCGGACCCTGGCAGGACCTGCAACCCTGGCTCAAGGTAAGCTATGGGTTCTTTCATGCGGAGCGTATCAAGACACCCACCTTGTTCCTGGGCGGGGAGAAGGATTTCAACGTGCCCATCGCGGGCGGGGAGCAGATGTACCAGGCGCTGCGCATGCTGGGCATTCCGACGCAGCTGGTGGTGTATCCGGGGCAGTACCACATCTTCACGCGCCCGAGCTACATCGTGGATCGCGCACAGCGGGTGCGCGAGTGGTACGCGCGCTATTTGAAGTAAGCGTGGCGCTCGGGCGTGCCTAGCGCGATGCCGGCAGGTTGGCGGGATGGCGCTGCACGTGTCATGCTGCCGCGGCCATGTTCGACATCCAACCGGCCGGTTCCGATGCGCAGTACCAGCTCGTGCGCGAGCTGGTGGCCGAGCACATTGCCTGGGACACGGCCGAAGCGCAGCACGCGGGCCTCGGCGCGCAGGAGATCATGAATTTCCACTACGCCGCCGAAATGGTTTTCCCGGGGGAATTCGCGGCGCCCGCGGGATGCATGCTGCTGGCCACCTCGGGCGGCTTCGCGGCCGGCTGCGGCGGCTTTCGCCGATTGGCGGCGGATATCTGCGAACTGAAATTGATTTTCGTGCGGCCGGAATTTCGCGGGCATGGCCTGGGCCGGCGCGTCGTCGTCGAACTGCTGAAGCTGGCCAAGCTCGCCGGTTACGCGGTGGCGCGCCTAGAGGCCACCACGTTCATGGGTTCGGCCATCACCATGTACGAGTCCATGGGTTTTGAGCGCTGCCTGCCATACTATGAAATCCCGGAAAGCTTCCGGCCGATGACGCTGTTCATGGAAAAGCAGCTGTCCTAAAGCGGTGCCGCACCGGTATTACTCATAACCAACGACCCGGGGGATTTCATGAACGACACCGCCGGCAGTCCGCCATCGCGCGCCCTTGCACGCGGCCTCGCGCTCGTGCCCATGACCGCCATGCTGGTGTCGGGCGTCATCATCATCGTCTCGCTCCTGACTCTGGCTTCGATCCACGCCAACGGCATGCTGGCCTCGGCCATCACGCTGTTGAAGGTGTTGCTGGTGGTCGGCATCGGGGCGGCTGGGTTTCTGCTCAGTCATGGCTCGGCGGCTCATTTTGCGCACAGCGGCGCGGCGGGTCTTTGTCAGGGCGCGCGATGGGCTGCTGCCGGCCGCGCTGGCGCGGGTGTCGCCGCGCACGCGCGCGCCGTCCGGCTCGACGTTGCTGGTGGGTGCCGGTGCCGTCATGTTCGCGTTCTCCGGCACTTTCGATGTGCTCACGGACATGATCGTGTTCATGCTGTTGTTCTTCAACGGACTGGCGGTCGCCTCCGTCTACGTTCTGCGGCGCAAGCTTCCCGATGCGCCGCGCCCCTACCGCGTGTGGGGATATCCGCTGACGCCGGCCATCTTCCTGATCGTCGCCGTCGGTTTGATGATCAACGCGCTGCTGGCCATGCCGGGCCGCGCGCTGGCGGGCATCGGCATCGTGGCGCTGGGCCTGCCGCTGTACGCTTATTACTCGCGCGGCCTGCCGGAGAAAAGGGCGGAAGACTGGCTGGAGCAGCCGGCGCACGGCGCAACTGACTAGCTCAATTTCTGCATATACGCCAAGCATTTGCGCCTTGCCGGGAAATCACGGCTCTGATAGTGTTACATGTAACAAACATTACGAGATGCGTTCTATGGCTATGCGCAATGGTGTCAGGGAACGAGTGGCCAAGTATCGCGCGGCGACGCGTGCGGCAGGATTGCGCCCTATCCAGGTCTGGGTACCGGATACCAGAAAGCCCGGCTTTGCGGCGGAATGTCGCCGTCAGAGCCTGCTGTTGCGCCGGGGACGCGGTGAAAAGGAGACGCTCCGTTGGCTTGGCAAGGTGGCGGATACCGAGGGCTGGAAGTGAATCGTGGTGATGTGGTCACGATCGCATTGCCCGGTGCGTATGGAAAACCCCGTCCCGCCGTGGTCGTGCAATCGGAACTTTTCCAGGAGCTGCCGTCGCTCACCATTCTACCGATCACCAGTGAGATCCGGGCTTCACCGTTGTTGAGAATCACGGTGCAGCCTTCCGCCGACAACGGATTGCGCAAACCGTCTCAGGTGATGATCGACAAGATCCAAACCGTGCCGCAGGCGAAAGTCGGTGCGGCCATCGGATATTTGGCTCGCGATGTGATGAAGATCATCGATCGATCACTCATCGTGTTCCTGGGTATCGCATGAGAGCGGAGCTTGCGTGAACTGGGATCTGCCTTCTCCCTACATCGCCCGCCTCGAAGTCGGACCCGCCGACATCGACGCCTACAATCACGTGAACAACGCAGTGTACGTGACCTGGTTGGATCGCGCCGCCTGGGAACACTCGGCCGCACTGGGCCTGCCGCTCGAAGCCTGCTTGCAGCTCGACCGGGGCATGGCGGTGTTGCGCAGCGTGATCAGCTATGTGCGTCCTGCGCTGCTCGGCGACCGCGTGCACATCGCCACCTGGCTCCTGCCCGGCGATGGCCGCTTGCGGGTGGCACGTCGATTCCAGGTGTGCCGCGAGTCCGACGGCGTAACGTTCGCACGCGCCCAGATCGAATACGTGTGCATCGAGCTGTCGAGCGGGCGGCCCACCCGCTGGCCGGTGGAGTTTCGTGAGCGTTACGTGCCACTGACCGAGGTGGTGAGCGGACTCGATACGCTAGCGCCGGTTTGACCCCGGCGGCCGGCTTCTGTCGGTGAGGTCCTCAGCCCCCGCAGCGACTTGCATTATCATGAGCGCAGTTCAAGCTGGAAAAATCCGCAGG
>JAFEGC010000132.1 GCA_018240265.1 Pseudomonadota bacterium
CGAACACCGGCTCGCCCAGGCCCGGCGGGACGCCCTCGGCCACCACGCTGATGCGCGCGCCGATGGAATCGCCGGCCTCTCGCAGCTGCCAGATCAGCGCCTCCAGTTCCGGCAGGCGCGCGGGATCGGGACAGAAAAAGGGGTTGTCGTACACCTGGTCGAGCGCCACCGGCTCGAGCCGCAGCGCGCCCATCTGCGCCAGGTACCCCTGGATGCGGATACCCAGCCGTTCGCGCAGGAATTTGCGCGCGATGGCGCCGGCCGCCACCCGCATCACCGTCTCACGCGCCGAGGAACGACCGCCGCCGCGATAGTCGCGCAGGCCGTATTTCTGCTGGTAGGTGTAGTCCGCGTGTCCGGGGCGGAAGCGGTCCTTGATCTTGTCGTAATCGCGCGAGCGCTGATCCTCGTTGCGCACCGTGAGGCCGATGGGCGTGCCGGTGGTCCTGCCCTCGAACACGCCGGAGAGGATTTGCACCGTGTCGGATTCGCGTCGCTGAGTGGTGAACTGCGAGGTGCCCGGGCGGCGGCGGTCGACGTCAGCCTGCAGGTCGGTCTCGCACAGCGCCAGTCCCGGCGGGCAGCCATCCACCACGCAGCCCAGCGCCGCCCCGTGGCTTTCGCCGAAGCTGGTTACGGTGAACAGCCGACCGAAACTATTGCCTGCCACGCTTCGCTCTCCTGGCGACCGCCGATACCGAGACATCCGCCTCATCCAAATCCTGCGCCCGCAACACGAACACCCCGCCGCCGCCGTGCTCGAACATCGGCCACAAGAACGGCAGGCGCGGAAAAGCACGTTGCAGCGTACGCTCGGTGTTGCCCACTTCCACCACCAGAATGCCGCGATCGCGCAGGTGCGCGCGCGCCTGCCGCAGAATGATGCGCACCGAATCCAGCCCGTCGCGCCCCGCCGCAAGGCCCGACGCCGGTTCGTGCCGGTATTCCGGCGGCAGCCGACGCATTTCCGCACGCCCCACGTAGGGTGGATTGCTCACCAGGATATCGTAGCGAGTGCCTCGCACCGCGTCCAAGTGATCCGAGCGCAGCGCCCGGACCCTCGCGCCCAGCGCGAGACGTCGGATGTTGCGCCGGCACACGCTGAGCGCCGGGCCCGAAATATCCAACGCATCCACGCGCGCGCGCGCAAAGGCGCGCGCACAGGCCAGCGCAATGGCGCCGCTCCCGGTACCGATGTCGGCGATGCGCCGCACGCGCCGCGGATCGATCCAGGGGCGAAAACGCGCCAGGATGAGCTCGGCGATGGGCGAGCGCGGCACCAGCACGCGATCATCCACGTACAGTTGCAGCCCGGCGAAGAACGCTCGGTGCGTCAGATACGCAAGCGGCGCGCGCTCGCGGATGCGGCGCGCCAGCAGCACCGCGATGCGCGCGCGCTGCCGCCCGTTCAGCGGCAGCGCATAGGCGCCGGCGCCGCGCGCGTGATCCAGGTGCGCCACGAAGAACACCAGTTCCGCCGCTTCGTCGCGGGCATTGTCCGTGCCGTGACCAAAATGCACACGGGCACGCGTGAGCTCGCGGGCGCAGGCCTCGATGGCCTCGCCGACGGTCGCGGGAGACGCACGCTCGCGGGCGTGGGCCCCGATGATCCGGCCGGTTGCGTAGCGAGGATGGCGATGCGAAGCGTTGCGCGGCAAATGCCGCAAAGGTTAGCGCAAGTGAACGCAGCCGGTGTGGGATAATGGCGCGCGTGACTATCCTCTCCCGCATCGCACTGGGCGCCGCCGCTGTGCTGATGGCCGCGCTGGGTTTCGCGGTAGCGCACTGGTGGGCGGTGGCCCGCGCCCCGGTCCAGTCCCTCGCCACCGGCACCCTGCTCTCGCCGGCGCGCGACCTGCCCGCGTTTTCGCTGCTCGATCAGAACGGCGCCGCCTTCACACCCGCCTCGCTCCGCGGCCACTGGTCGCTGCTGTTCTTCGGCTACACCAACTGTCCGGATCTGTGTCCGACCACGCTGGCCACGCTGGCCACGCTCCAGCGCGCATGGCAGCGTGACGGCGCCCAACATCCGCGCGTGGTGTTCGTGTCGGTGGATGCGAAGCGCGATACGCCGGCAGTGCTGGCGCGCTACGTACCCTACTTCGACGCGTCCTTCACCGGCGTGACCGCCGCCAACCAGCCGCAGATCGAGGATTTTGCCCGCCGCCTCGGGGCGCTGGTGATCATCGGCCCGGAACATGACGGCACCTACAGCGTCGATCACACCGGCGCCCTGTTCGTGATCTCGCCGAAGGGCCAGCTCGCCGCCGTGCTGAGCGGCCCGCATACCGTGCAGGGCCTGCGCGAGGACATCGCCCGCATCCTGGCGGCCGGCGCATGAGCGGCATACGCGAGCCCGAGGCGCCGGAGCGCGACGTGCGTAGCGACGTGCGTGGCGGCGTGGCGTCCCAATCGGGTGCGCCCGAGCGCGCCGCAGGCGGAGCATGGATCGAACGCAGCGTGGTGTTGCTGCAATACCTGCTGCCGCAGCACGCCATTTCACGCCTGGTGTTAAAGGCCACGCGCGCGCGTACGCGCTGGTTCAAGAACGCGCTGATAAGGGGCTTTCTGCGTCTATACGATGTGAACATGGGCGAGGCGCTGAACGAAGACGCCACCCGTTTTGCCAGCTTCAACGAGTTCTTCACGCGACCGCTCAAGCCCGAGTGCCGGCCGGTGGATGCGGCGCCGGCGCGGATCGTAAGCCCCGTGGACGGCCGGATCAGCGAATGCGGCGCCATCCACGCGAACCGTCTGCTGCAGGCCAAGGGCCGCGACTACACCCTGGGCGAGCTGCTGGCGCGGCAGGGCTGGGCGCGGCGCTTCGAGGGCGGCACCTTCTGCACGCTCTATCTTGCGCCCAATGACTATCACCGCATTCACATGCCCGCCCAGGGCGAGCTTGAGGCCACGGTGTACGTGCCCGGCAAACTGTTCAGCGTGAATGGCGCCACCGCCCGCCACGTGCCGCGCCTGTTCGCCCGCAACGAGCGGGTGCTCACGCTGTTCGCATCGGCGGCGGGGAGTTTCGCCGTGGTGCTGGTCGGCGCGCTCAATGTCGGCAGCATGTCGACGGCATGGGCGGGCGATATCACACCCGCGCGCCGGCGGCAGGTGTGGGTGCTGCCGCATACGCCGCGACGCCTGAAAAAAGGCGCGGAACTGGGTCGCTTCAACATGGGCTCCACGGTCATCCTGCTGTTCGAACCGAATCGAGTGCGGCTCGAACCCTGGCTCGCGGCCGGCCGGCGCGTGCACGTCGGCGAGGCCATCGCCACGTTCACGGTCGCAGACGCGCCCGGCGCTGGCACGATCGCGGGCGTGGGCGCCTCCAGCGCTCCCACCCGCCCGGCATGACCGCGGATTGGCGTCCCACCGCGAACCGCGCGGCGCTGGAGTTGCGTGCCCGCATGCTGGCGCGCACACGCAAGTTCTTCGCCAAGCGCGGCGTGCTGGAAGTGCAGACGCCGATCCTGAGCGCCGCGGGCAGCAGCGATCCGCAGATCGACTCTCTGCACACCCGCATCGCCGGCCGGCCGCAGGCCTGGTATCTCAACACCTCACCCGAATTCGCCATGAAGCGCCTGCTGGCGGCGGGCAGCGGGGACATCTACCAATTGAGCAAGGTGTTCCGGGATGGCGAGATCGGCCGCTGGCATGAACCGGAATTCTCGCTGCTGGAATGGTACCGCGTGGGCTTCGACGACCATGCGCTGATGGACGAAGTCGCGGAACTTCTGGCGACGCTTTTACCCGCATCGCCGGCCGGAGCGCCGGAACGCCTGAGCTACCGCGAGGCCTTGCAACGCCACGCGGGAGTCGATAGCCACTCGGCCACGGATGAAGACCTCGCGCAGGCCGCGCGCCGTGCCGGCATCGATTGCCCTTCCGAGCTGGATCGCGACGCACGCCTGGATCTGCTCATGAGCCTGGTGGTCGGTCCAAAGCTCGGACGCGGCCGCATCACGTTCGTGTGCGACTACCCCGCCTCGCAGGCGGCGCTGGCGCGGCTCAAGCCGGGACAGCCGGCGGCGGCGGCGCGGTTCGAGCTGTACCGGGAGGGAATCGAGCTTGCCAACGGTTTCCATGAGCTGACCGACGCGGATGAGCAGCGCGCGCGCTTCGAGCGCGACCTCGAGCTGCGCCGGCAACGAGGCCAGCCCACGCCGCCCATGGATGAGCGCTTGCTGGCTGCGCTCGCGGCCGGCATGCCCGACTGCGCGGGCGTGGCGCTGGGGTTCGATCGGCTGGTGGCAGTAGCCCTCGGCGCGGATAGACTGGCGCCGGCGTTGTCGTTCGTACTCGACAACGCTTGAAAATCCCGCCGCGGCGTGCGCCGTGGGTGTGAGCCATGACGAGCGCTTTCGGCAGGGGCGCGAACGCGAGCCTGCCGCCGCCTCAGCCCTTGCCGCGCGACAAGTACTCGCCCGTGCGCGTGTCGATGCGCACGGTCTCGCCTTCGTTGATGAACAGCGGCACCCGCACCGTGGCGCCGGTTTCGAGCTTCGCCGGCTTGGAGCCGCCGGTGGCGGTGTCGCCGCGCACGCCCGGGTCGGTTTCCACGACCTTCAACTCCATGTGCGCCGGCGGCACCACCTGCAACGGCACGCCGTTCCACAGGGTCACGATGCACACCGTGCCGTCCTTGAGCCACTGCGCCGTGTCGCCCACCGCTTCCTTGGAAGCCGTGTGCTGCTCGAAGGTGTCCGGCACCATGAAATGGAAAAAGTCCCCGTCGGAGTACAGGTACTGCATGTCGGTATCGACCACGTCGGCGGCTTCCACCGAGTCCCCCGACTTCCAGGTGCGCTCGATGGTACGGCCGGTCTTGAGGTTGCGCACCCGCACCCGGTTGAAGGCCTGCCCCTTGCCGGGCTTGACCATCTCGTTCTCCACGATGGAATACGGGTCGCCGTCGATGAGAATCTTCAGGCCGGATTTGAACTCGTTGGTGCTGTAGCTCGCCATGGCATCGCCTTTCGGCTGCTCTCTCAGCCGCTCGGGGGGGTCTCGCAAAGGGCGCGTATCATAGCCGGATCGCCCCCACCTAGCCAGCGCGATGGGCCAGCCGACGAAACGCTCCGTGGCCGTCCGAGAACCGTCCGACAAGCCGCCGCAGGCCACCCGACGGACCGCCCAACGGGCCGGGGGAAACTCGTTACCGTTCCGAGTCTTGAGCCGTTCGCGCTCGCGCGCAAGGCACGACGCGGTTCCCAGTTTCGGGCATGGGCGAATGCTACACTTCGCGGCATTCTGTCAAACGGGATGCTTCGGTTTGAACGAGCAAGGCGCGATACCCATGATCGTCATGACGCGGTCGCAGGACCACGTCGAGGCCATCAACAGCACCTTGCGCAATGCCGGCCATCCGGTGCATTGCACCTGGCTGCCCGATGCCCGGGATCTGGCCGACGGCCTTACCCAGCTCAACCCGGAAATGCTGGTGACCTTCGTCGAGGAGCTGGAAATCGACCTGGCCTCGATCATGAAGATCAAGAACGCCTCGGCCCCGGGCATGCCGGTGCTGGTGGCGCGCACCCAGGTGGACGAGGCGGCGATCGCCGAGGCCATGAAGCTGGGCGCGCAGGACGTGATCACCCTCGCCAACCGCCCCCGCCTGCAGTCGGTGGCGACGCGCGAGCTGCGCGCCTACCGGCTGGAACGTGCCTTGAACACCACCGTGTCCTCGGCACGCGAGTACCGCGAGCAGTTGCAACAGTTCATGGAAGGCTCGGCCGATGCGATCACCCATGTGCAGGAAGGCATCGTGGTGGATGCCAACAAGGCCTGGCTGGAGCTGTTCGGCTACTCCGGCGAGGACGCGCTCACCGGCACGCCGCTGATGGATCTGTTCGAACAGGAGACCCATCCGGCGCTGAAGGGCGCCCTGAACGCCTGCCTGCAGGGCAAGTGGACCGATCATGCATTGAAGGTGCGCGCCGCGCTGTCGGATGGTTCGACGCTGCCGCTGGAACTCACGCTCACCCGCGCCGACTTCGAGAGCGAGGCGGCGGTGCGCGTGTGCGTACCCTCGCGCCAGAAGGAGAATCGCGATCTCGAAGGCGAACTGGCCGATGCGGTCAAGAACGACCCGAGCACGGGCTTCTTGCAGCAGCGCCACCTGGTCACGGCGGTGACGGAACGCTGTCGCATGCCCATGAAGGGTGGCGTGCGCCAGTTTGCCTACATCAAGCCCGACCGCTTCCATGACATCCAGTCCGCCATCGGCGTGCTGCGCAGTGAGGATTTCATCGTTCAGCTGGCCGATCTGGTGCGCCCGCAGCTTACGTCCAATGACATCTGCGGCCGCTTCGGCGGCAACGGCCTGCTGATCCTGCTGGAGCGCGGCACGGCCCGCGACATGGAAGCCTGGGCCGAAGCGGTCATCAGCCGCGTCAGCCAGCACACCTTCGCCGTCGACAGCAAGACCCTGTCGGCGACCATCACCATCGGCCTCGGCCTCGTGGCCGCAACCAGTCCCGACGTGGGCGCCGCGGTGAACGATGCCGTCACCGCCAATCGCCGTGGCCGCGAACTCGGCGGCAACCAGATGTACGCCATCGACAAGTCGGACACCGACACGCGCGTGCAGGCTTATGATCGCATCTGGGTCAAGCACATCAAGAGCGCGTTGATGGAGAACCGCTTCCGGCTGGTGCAGCAGCCCATCGCCAGCCTCCTGGGCGAAGACAAGGGCATGTTCGATGTACTGGTACGCATGCTCGACGAGCAGGGCAACGAAGTGCTGCCCTCGGAGTTCATCGCCGCTGCCGAGCGCAACGATTTGATGAAAAACATCGACCGCTGGGTCATCGGCGCCTCCATGTCCTTCTGCGCCAGCCGCAAACCTGCCTGCATCTTCGTGCGCGTGTCGAAGGACACAGTGAACGACAAATCCCTGATGAGCTGGCTGGAGCAGCAGCTCAAGGCGCTGAAAATCGAGCCCAAGCGGCTGTGCATCCAGGTTTCCGAGGACATCGCCACGCAATACGTGCAGCCCACCAAGGACCTGGCAGCCCGACTCAAGAAGCTCGGCTTCCGCTTCGCCATCGAACACCTGGGCACCGGGCGCGATCCGCTCAAGCTCCTGTCCGACATCGACATGAGCTTCATCAAAATCGACGGCTCGCTGATGCAGGGCCTGGCCACCAACCAAATGCAGCAGCAGCGCGTGAAGGGTCTGGTGGAGGCGGCCAAAAAGAAGGGCATGGAAACCATCGCCGAGCGCGTCGAGGATGCCAACACCATGGCGGTGCTGTGGCAGCTCGGCATCGAGTTCATCCAGGGCTACTTCGTCAATCAGCCGGAAGAGGTCACGATGTCGGGGGAGCGGTAGCGCTCCTGCTTCACGCTTGGGTGGCCGCCCTCGGTGATCAAGCCCTCTTCATTCCATTCGCACCGCGCCTTGCACCAATGAGTCGTATATGATCCATGCATGGCTTCTACGACTCCTGCCCAGATTCGCGCTTATCCTGCCGGCCTGAAACTTGCCAATGAATATGAAATCGACGAGCTGCGCAGGACGCCAGTGGAGCTGAAGCTGCGGCAACTGTGGGCTCTCATGACTTCAGCACATCTGCTTGAAACCGATAGTCCGCGGGAAGTTCTGCAACGTAACAAAGTACGCAAGCGTTGGGCACGGCTCTACAA
>JAFEGC010000133.1 GCA_018240265.1 Pseudomonadota bacterium
AACGCGGCCTATGTGCATGCGCTGCCGGATGATCCGCTGGCCGACTGGAAATCACACAATCGCAGCACCTTGAAACCCTACGGCGTGTGGGCGGTGATCTCGCCGTTCAATTTTCCGCTGGCGCTGGCCGCGGGTCCGGTCGCCGCTGCCCTGGTCACCGGCAATTGCGTGGTGCTCAAGACGCCGCCGGAAACACCCTGGGCTGGACGCTGGCTGGCGGACTGCATTCGCGACGCCGGCTACCCGCCGGGCGTGTTCAACTTCCTGTGCGGCGATGGCGAAGTGGGTGCGCAGCTCGTGGCGCACCCGGATGTGGCAGGTCTCACCTTCACCGGCTCCTATGCCGTGGGCATGTCCGTCCACCGCCAGCTCCAGGCCGGCGCCTGGGCCAAGCCCTGCATCGCCGAGATGGGCGGCAAGAACGCCTGCATCGTCACCGCGCACGCGGACCTGGACCGCGCCTGCGCCGGCATCGTGCGCTCCGCCTACGGCATGGGCGGGCAGAAATGCTCGGCGCTGTCGCGCCTGTACGTGGAGGAGCCGGTGGCCGATGCGCTGGCGGCGAAGCTCGTGCAGCGCGCCAACGCCCTGCGCATCGCCGATCCGACGCTGCGCGGCACCGAACTGGGGCCGGTGATCTCGGCGCGCGCCGCGGCTCGCTATGAGGACTATGCGGCGCTGCTGCGCACGCGCGGCTCGCGCCTGCTGTGCGGCGGGACGCGGCCGCGCGAGGGTGAACTGGCGCAGGGGCATTACGTCGCGCCCATCTTGAGTGAGGCGCCGCCGGATCATCCGCTGTTCACGCAGGAAATGTTCCTGCCCATCCTGATGATGGCGCGCGTGAAAAATCTGGACGAGGCCATCGGCCGCGCGAACGATACGCCGCTCGGTCTCACCGCCGGCTGCTACGGCAATCCGGCCGAAGTGGAGGAATTCGAGCGGCGCATCGAAGCCGGCGTCCTGTACGTCAACCGCCCGCAGGGCGCGACCACCGGCGCCTGGCCGGGCTACCAGGCTTTCGCGGGTTGGAAGGGCTCCAGTTCCACCGGCAAGGCCATCGGCTCGTTCTACTACCTGCCGCAGTACCTGCGCGAGCAATCGCTGACCTGGGTGGAGTGATGGCGGTATTCTTGAGCCTGCGGGAAGCCATCGCCCGGCACGTGCAGGACGGGCAGAGCATTGCGCTCGAAGGTTTCACGCATTTGATTCCCTTCGCCGCCGCGCACGAGATCATCCGCCAGCGGCGCACCGGCCTGCACCTGATCCGCATGACGCCGGATCTCATCTATGACCAGATGATCGGCATGGGCTGTGCGCGGGCGCTGACGTTTTCCTGGGGTGGCAACCCGGGCGTGGGATCACTGTATCGTCTGCGTGATGCCGTCGAGAACGGCTGGCCGCGGCCGCTTGCCCTCCATGAGCACACGCATGCCGGCATGGCGGCAGCCTACACCGCCGGCGCCAGCGGCCTGCCGTTCGGCCTGCTGCGCGGCTACATCGACAATGGCCTGAACGCGGTGAACCCGGACATTCGCCGCGTGCGTTGTCCCTACACCGACGAGGAACTGGCCACGGTGCCGGCCATCAATCCGGACGTGAGCATCATCCATGCGCAGGCCGCCGACGGCCAAGGCAACGTGCTCATCCAGGGCATCCTGGGCGCGCAGAAGGAGGCCGCGCTTGCCGGCAGGAAATTGCTGGTGACGGTGGAAAAAGTGGTGGAACGGCTGGATACGCACCTGAACTCGGTGGTGCTGCCGGGCTGGGTGGTGAGCGCCATCGCGCAGGTGCCGCGCGGCGCTTATCCTTCCTACGCGCAGGGCTTCTATGCGCGCGACAACGAGTTCTACAAGGCTTGGGATGCCATCGGCAAAAGCCGCGAGCGTTTCGAGCGGTGGATGGATGTCAACGTGCTGCGGGCCGCGGCATGAGGCGTCCGCTTCGCACTTCAGGCCGCGCCATGAATCGTCCGGGTCACACGGCCGAGGCCGGGGCATGAAACATCGGGATTTCACCTCTGATGAGATGATGACCGTGGCGGCGGCGCGGCTCTTGTGGAACGGCTGCGTGTGCTTCGTCGGCATCGGCCTGCCCTCGGCGGTGGCGAACCTGGCGCGGCTCCTGCACGCGCCCGACATCGTGCTGATCTACGAGTCCGGCACCATCGGCGCACGTCCCACCGTGCTGCCGTTGTCCATCGGCGATGGCGAGCTGGCCGAGACCGCCACTGCGGTGGTCTCGCTCCCGGAGATTTTCGCCTACTGGCTGCAGGCGGGTCGCGTCGACGTGGGCTTTCTCGGCGCGGCGCAGATCGACCGCTTCGGCAATCTCAACAGTACGGTCATCGGTCCTTATGAGGCGCCCACCACGCGCCTGCCCGGGGCGGGCGGTGCGCCGGAGATCGCCTCGAATGCGCGCCAGACCTTCGTGGTATTGAAGCAATCACCGCGATCCTTCGTCGCTGACCTCGATTTCAAGACCTCCATCGGCTTCGGCGCGGGCCATGGCGCGCGGGCGCGGACGGGTGCGCGCGGCGCCGGTCCGCAGGCGGTGATCACCGATTTCGGGCTGCTGCGGCCCGCCTCCGATACGCAGGAGTTGCAGCTGATGGCCTGTTTTGAGAACGTGGATCCGCAGGCGGCGGTGCGCGCCACCGGCTGGCCGCTGCGCGTGGCGCAGCAGCTGGAAGTGATCCGCGCGCCGGAGCCCGAAGAATTACGCGTGCTGCGCGAGCTGCACGCCAGACGACTTAAGGGGGGTTGACATCGTGAAAAATCCGCACATCAAGACCGAGCTGCCCGGACCCAAGGCGCGTGAGATCCTGGCGCGCGACGCCGATTTCGTTTCGCCTTCCTATCCGCGCGATTATCCCTTCGTGATGTCGCACGGCCGCGGCGCGGAAGTGTGGGACGTGGATGGCAACCGCTTCCTGGATTTCGTCGCCGGCATCGCCGTGTGCAGCACGGGACATGCACATCCGCAGGTGGTCAAGGCCGTGCAGGAGGCGGCGGGACAATTCCTGCACATCTCCTCGGATTACTGGCACGAGCGCCAGGTGCGCCTGGCCGAGCGCATGGCACAGATCGCGCCCCTGGGCGAACCGGTGATGAGCTTCTTCGCCCAGTCCGGCACCGAGAGCGTGGAGGCGGCGCTGAAGCTGGCGCGCTATGTCACGGGGCGCGGGCGGTTCATCGGGTTCCTGGGCGGCTTTCACGGCCGCACCATGGGCTCGCTGTCCTTCACCTCCAGCAAGTACACGCAGCAGAAGGGCTTCTTTCCCACCATGCCGGGTGTCACGCACGTGCCTTATCCGAACTCGTTCCGGCCGCTGCTCGCCGGCGCGGACCAGGGCGCGGCCGTGCTGTCCTACATCGAGGATGTGCTGTTCCAGACCAGCGTACCGCCGAGCGAAGTCGCGGCCATCCTGATCGAGCCCATCCAGGGCGAGGGCGGTTACCTGGTGCCGCCGGACGGGTTCCTCGCCGGCCTGCGCGCGCTGTGCGACCGCCACGGCATCCTGCTGATTTTCGACGAGGTGCAATCGGGCATCGGCCGCACCGGCAAGATGTTCGCCTGCGAGCATTGGGGCGTTGCGCCCGACATCATGACGCTGGCCAAGGGGCTGGGCTCGGGTCTGCCCATCGGCATGGTGGTGGCGAAGAAGCGCATCATGGAGCAGTGGAAGCGCGGCGCGCATGGCAACACCTACGGCGGCAATCCCATCTGCTGCGCGGCGGCGCTGGCGACGCTGGACCTGGTGCAGGGCGGTTACTGTGCCAATGCCGCTACGGTGGGCGAGTACTTCCTGCGCCAGCTGCGCGGCCTGCAGCAACGGCAGGGCGTCATCGGCGAGGTGCGCGGCAAGGGTTTGATGATCGGAATGGAGCTCATCGCCGATCACCGCACGCGCGCGCCGGCGCGCGAGCTGTGTGACAAGCTGGTCACGCGCGCTTATCACAACGGGCTCATCCTGCTGGCCTGCGGTCAGAGCACGGTGCGCTTCATGCCGCCGCTGATGGTCGCTCAGGCGCAGGTGGATGAGGCCATGGGCATGATCGAGGCCAGCCTGGTCGAGGCGCAGGCCGAACTCAAGAGCCGGAGCTGAGGGCCATGCCGGTACGCATCGAGGGGCGGGTGGCGCGGACCGTGCTGATGCTTGCGCTGCTGGGAGTTGCGCCCGCGGCGCTGGCGCAGCGCGCGCCGGTGCTGCCGCAGCTGGACATGCCGCACCCGTATTACTACCGCGAGATGTTTCTGCCGGAACTCACCGGCGGTCCTTCGAGCCTCGCCTGGTCGCCGGACGGCAAGGAACTGGTGTATTCCATGGCCGGTTCCCTGTGGCGCCAGCCGGTGGAGGCAGATCGCGCCACCCAGCTCACCGCCGGTGCGTCCTACGATTACCAGCCCGACTGGTCGGCCGATGGCCGCTGGATCATCTACAGCGCCTATGCGCGTGATGCCATCGAACTGATGGCACTGGACCTGCAGACCGGCGCCACGCACGCGCTCACCGCCAACGGCGCCATCAACGTAGAGCCGCGATTTTCACCGGACGGCACGCGCATCGTGTTCACCTCCAGCCAGGATCATCGGCGCTTCCATTTGTTCATGGCGCAGTTCAGAGAGGGGCGACTGTTAAACCCGGTGCAGCTCACGCACGAACACCTGAGCGAGTTGCCGCGGTATTACTACAGCCCCTACGATCACGAAATCAGCCCGCTGTGGTCGCGCGACGGGCGCTCCATCCTGTACCTCTCCAACCGCAACCATATCCACGGCACCGGCGGCATCTGGCGCATGCCGGCGCAGCCGGACGCTGCGGGTCAGGAACTGCACTACGAGGAAACCAACTGGCGCACACGTCCCGACCTGTCGCCCGACGGCAAGCGCCTGGTCTACAGCTCCTACGTGGGCCGCTCCTGGCACAACTTGTGGATGATGCCGGCCGACGGCGGCGATGTATTCGCCGTCGGCTTCGGCGACTGGGATCAGACCAATCCGCGCTTCTCGCCGGATGGCACGCGCATCGCCTTCATCAGCAACCAGGGCGGCGGCACTTCCATCGGCATCCTGGGTATTCCAGGCGGCGTGGTGCGCACGCTGCCCATCACTTCGCGCGGCTGGACCAAGCCCATGGGGCAGGTCCGCATCCGCTTGGTCGAGGCGGGCGGCGCTGCGGGCGCGGCGCGCATCGGCATCACCGATGCGCAGGGCAAGTCTTACGGACCCGCCGGCGGATGGATCAGCGCCGACGATGGTTACGATCGCAGCGAACGCCCGTTCGAGGTGCATTATTTTCACGCGCGCGGCGAGGCGCTGGTGGACGTGCCCGCCGGCAAGGCGCGCATCGACATCCTCAACGGTTTCGAGCGGCCGTTGGAAGTGCGCGAGGTGGCGGTGCGTGCCGGTGAGACCGCGGAGGTGGAGGCGCGCCTGGATCAGGGCCGCTGGGACGTTCCGGACGAAGCCCACTGGGCGAGCGGCGATGCGCACGTGCACATGAATTACGCGGGGCTGTATCGCAACGACCCGGCGCATCTGCTGCTGCAGGCGCAGGCAGAAAATTTGAGCCTGGTGAACGCACTCATCGTCAACAAGGAACAGCGCTTCCCGGACATCGCCTACAACGGCCGGCACATCGATCCGGTTTCCACGCGCGACACCGTGATACTGCATGGACAGGAGTTCCACACCAGTTACTGGGGACATCTGGGGCTGCTGGGCATTCGCGACGGCATCATCCTGCCGGGCTACGCGGGCTACCCGAACACGGCCGCGGCCAGCCTTGCGCCGACCAACTCTGAGGTCGCGGACCTGGCGCATGCGCGCGGCGCGGTGGTGGGCTACGTGCATCCCTTCGACGAACTGCAAACGCCCTTCGATGCGCGCCAGCGCCAGACCAGCGCGCTGCCGGTGGACGTGGCGTTGGGCAAGGTCGATTACATGGAAATTCTCGGTTTCAGCGATCACCGCTCCACCGCGGATGTGTGGTATCGCCTGCTGAACCTCGGCTTTCGCCTGCCGGCGGCGGCCGGCACGGATGCCATGGCCAATTTCGCCTCGCTCCGCGGTCCCGTGGGCATGAACCGCGTGTACGCGCGCGTGCCCGAAGGAGCGTTCGATGCGGATGCGTGGCTGGCCGCGCTCAAGGCCGGCCGCACCTTCGCCACCAACGGCCCGCTGCTGGGCTTTTCGCTGGGCGGCCAGACCATCGGCGATACACTCAAGCTCGATGGTCCGGCCGCGGTGAACTTTCGGGTGCGCCTGCGCTCCATCGCGGCGGTGGAGCACCTGGACCTGGTGTGCAACGGCAAGCTGATGCGCAGCTTCGTCAAGGGCAGGGCCGATCACGGCGAGTTCCAGGGCCGCGTGGAGCTGTACGACAGCGGCTGGTGCGTGGTGGGCGCCGCCAGTGACGGCGGGCGCTACCCGGTGCTGGACAACTACGTCTACGCCACCACCAGCCCGGTGTACGTGGTGGTGAATGGCAAGCCGCCGCGCTCGCCGCAGGACGCGCGCTACTTCGCGGCCTGGATCGACCGCGTCGCCGAGGCCACCCGCGCGTATCCCGACTGGAACAGCGAGGTGGAAAAGAGCGCCGTGCTCGACCGCCTGGCCAGGGCCAAGGCCGTCTACACGGCGTTGCAGTAAGGCGCAAACAGCCATCGGCAAGGGATTGAAATTGGACAGCTCGGCGGCGGTAGATTGGCGCGCGCCTTGCACCTTGATTTTGCCCGACGGATGCAATATGGTCCAAAAAGAATGTCCATTTTAATGGACATGATTTGAGGTGCATTGTGAAAACCACGAAATTCGTTGCCGCGACCGAATTCAAGGCACACTGCCTGGCCCTGCTCGAGGAGGTGCGTCAGACCCGCCAGCGCCTGTTGGTCACCCGCCATGGCAAACCGGTGGTCGAGATTTCTCCGTACAAGGCCGGCAGCTCCGAGCAGCCGAACCCGCTGAAGGGCAGCATCCTGTTTGAAGGGGATGTGCTTTCCCCGATCGCGGAAAAGTGGGATGGCGCGCCTTGATCGTTCTGGACACACATGCCTGGCTTTGGTATGCGACGCAGAGCGATAAGCTTTCGAAACGGGCCTCGGCGCGCATCAACCGCGCCGAGGCGCTCGGTGTCCACCCGGTCTCGTGCTGGGAAGTGGCGATGCTTTCCGGCAGTGGACGGATCAAGCTGAGCGTGGATATCAGCCGGTGGGTTGGTCACGCTTTGGAGCGTCCCAAGATCGAGCTGTTGCCGTTCACCCCGGCTGCGGCAATTCGCGCGGCCGGTCTGGGTGGATCTTTCCCCGGAGATCCGGCCGATCGGTTCATCGTGGGAGCGGCGCTCGAGTTTGGGGCGCCGCTCGTCACCAAGGATCAGCGCATTACGGAGTGGGGGCACATCCGTACGATCTGGTGAGGCGTTTCCGATTACATCCATGCGATCCGGCCTCCTTCCAGGGGGACAACAGATCAGTTGATCAGCCGGTTGTATTTCTTCAGCACCCGTCGCAACGCATCGTGCGGCAGGGCGATGACGCGGTGATCGTCGGCGCCGGTCATGTCTTTAGCCGCAACCATGGCGTTCACGATGGCTTCCTCGGTGGC
>JAFEGC010000134.1 GCA_018240265.1 Pseudomonadota bacterium
TCCGCGCCGCTCCCCGCCGCCACGCGCTCGAAGGACAATCCACGACCCGGCGCGAGGAACAGTTCGCCGGTGCGCACCGGCAGCGGATATGAGGCACCGTTAACCACCCAGCCCGAGCGCGCCTGCTCGTCATGTTCGTGACCGCTGCTGCCTGGCTTGCTAGCGGTTTCGTACCAGACCTGCACGTGCGGCCGCTTATCGAAACCGTTGTCACGCCCTTTCAAAAAATGATCGAAAAAATCCAGCAGCATCGGCCGGAACTGGAGCGATTCGTACAAGTCGTGGTTGCCGTTGGTCTGCACGTACCACAACTGCTGCGGATTCAACCGTTCCTGGTAGTAGCCGGCGCGCGCCGTGGTCGCCTCGTCCTGAAAGGCTTCCAGCGACAGCACCGGCACCGAGATGCGGTCGGCCTTGTCCAGGATGACGCGGCGCTGGAGCCATTCATCACGCAGCGGATGTTCGATGAGCTGCGTGGGCAGATTGACCGGCTGGGTCTCACCGCTCCGGTAGTTGCGCTCCAGCTGCGCAAGACACCGCTCATCGCGCTCGGCCCGCGCGCTTTCCCGCACCGCCAGCCAACGCGAATGCAGGAACATCCACCAGCCCGTGACGAAGCCCTGCGAGGGCACGCCGCCGATGGCCCAGCTGTCGCCGCGCGGATCGGTGAGCGCCATGCCGGGCGCGATGGCCTTCAAGTGCTCGGGACGCTCGCTGGCCGTGGCGACCTGCGACATGCCGGCCCAGGACCAATTGGCCATGCCCACGGCACCGGTGGACCAGGGCTGCGCTGCGGCCCATTCCACGATGTCGTGACCGTCCTGGCCATACGCGGGACCGAGAAAATCGAACACGCCCTCGGAGCAGCCGGTGCCGCGCGCATTCACGCCGAGCACCGCGTAGCCGCGCTCCAGCAACGAGCGATCGAGCGAGGCGGACATGGCGGTGTCGTTGTGCAGGTAGGCCACACCGCCGATGGCGCCCGGATCGTAGCCGCTGTAGTTCAGCACCACGGGGAACGGCCCGCGGCCGCGCGGCAACAGCACGCTGTAGCGCAATGAGGTGCCGTCACGCGCCTGCAGATAGCCGGTGAGACGCTTGCTCCAGGTCGGCTGAACGGCAGGGCCCTGAGCGTTAAACTCGGACGGCACGCCCCAGCGTGCGTCGCGGTCCTGCTCGGCATCGAAGGCGCGCAATGGATAGAGCGGTGCGAGCGCCAGCAGCGCGCCTAGCCACGCGGAATATTTTCCTGCCCTTGTCACCGCCGCATCGCCTCTATCGTTCTTTGTCATACGTTGCTCCAACTTCAATTCACGCGATAAACCTGGATGAGCCGGTCGTTCTCATGCGGCCCCTTGGCCAGGCGCATGGATGCCGGTACCTCGCTGAGCGTGGCAATGAACAGCGCGCGGTTCAGCCAGTCGTACTTGCCCTTGGGCGCGATGAACTCCGGCGCCAGGCGGTAATGCCAGCCGTCGGCATCGGCACCGTTGTAGGACAGGCCACGGTTGTGGATGATGATGGTCACGCCATCATCCGTGCGCAACCGGTACAGGGCATCGACCACTTCAACGCCATCGGGCCGGGTGAGCGGAAAGTCGCCACCGCCCGCGATCACGGTCCCGCGGATGCCCTTGCCCTGGAAGGCGCCGCCCACGATGGGCCAGATCTCGGTGCGCCGGCCGTCCTTGCTGCCTCCGCCCGAGCCGACCCCGCCGGGCGACTCCGGATCCGAACAAGTCACCACCAGCTGCAGGACCAGTTCCAGCTTCGGCGCATCGCGCTCGGTCAGCGGCCAGGATTCGGCCCGCGTGGCGGCGCGCAACGTCGAAGCGGCGGCCAGCGCCGCCAGCGTCAGAGCCGGAATTTTCCCCATGACACCCCCGTCCATATGATTTAATCAATTGACCTGTTTCGACAATTTAAAGCAATCCGCGCGAGGCGGCAACGGCAAGCGGATGGGATTTTAGCTAATTCGCGCCAACCACTCGGCGAATGCCGCCGACACGGTCGCCGGCTGTTCCAGCGTCGCCATGTGGCCGCAATGCTCGATGACGGCGAGCCGCGCGCCGGCGATCTTATCGACCATGGCCTGGTGCCGCGGCACAGGGCTCCAGCCGTCCTCGCGGCCGCACAGCACCAGCGTGGGGCAACGGATCATATCCAGCACGGGCTCGCCATCCGGACGCTGCAACAGCGCCTGCACCTGCGCCGCGAAGGCATCCGGCGTGTGCCGCTCGAACATGTCCAGGACGGAATCGATCAACGAGCGGTCCTGCAACCGGTCGGGATGCACCATGCCCTGCACCCATTCCTCCCCCATGGCGCGCATGCCGCGCTCGCGCGCCAATGCCAGCAGGCGCAGGCGCCCGCGACGTTCGGTCTCGCCCGCCTCGCCCTGCGGCAGCGGCTGGTAACCCGTATTGAGCAACGCCAGCCCCCGCACGCGCTGCGGCGCGAGCCGCATTACTTCCAGCGCCACGCGCCCACCCATGGAATGCCCGGCCAGCGCGAAACCCGCCGGCGCCGCCTCGAGAGCTGCCTCAGCCATCGCCGTGAGGCTGTCACGCGAGCCGTAGCGGGCCACGACGCATTGCACGCGGTTCGCCAGCGCATTGATCTGCGACCGCCACACGGCTTCATCGGACAGCAATCCCGGCAGCAGTAGCAGCGCAGGACGGTTGGTAATCGGCCGTGGGTCGCTTTCGTTCATGATACCGCGTTCATTTCAGGGGAACCGCCATTGCAGGACAAGCCCTTGCGGATTCTATACGCAAGGGCTCGCGGCGGCGCCAGGGTGCGCGGCAAATCAGGCGGGCCGGGCTTCCAACGTCATCATCAAATCAGAACGCAGGCGGTAATTGATGCGCGCCTCGATATGCGGCGGCTCGGTGTTGACCGGCGTCATGCGAAAGCGCCGCGCCATGTGTGCGAGGTGTGTGGTCATCTCGTACTTGGCCAGGCCCTCGCCGATGCAATGCCGCGGCCCCACACCGAAGGGAATGTAGGCGAAACGGTTGCGCGCGGCATCGGCTGCTTCGTTGAAGCGGCCCGGGTCGAACGTCTCGGGATCGGTCCAATGCTCGGGATGACGGTGCACGAAGTACGGACTGATGAACACGTCCGTGTCCGCCGCGATGGGAAAACCATTCAGCACGTCGGCCTGCAGCGCGCGCCGCGACATCACCCAGCCCGGCGGGCACAGGCGCAGCGTCTCCTTCATCACCTGCTGCCCCAGCGTCCAGGCCTCCAGCTCATCGAAACTCAGTGCACGCCCATCGGGTAGCGCGCGGGCCGAGGCAGCCAGCGCCTCCTGGATATGCGGGTGCCGGCCGAGCTGGTACCAGGTCCAGGTCAGCGCCGAGGCGGTGGTCTCGTGACCCGCGACCACCAGCGTCAGCACCTCGTCGATGAGCTGCTTCTCGTTCATCACCTCGCCGGTTTCCTTGTCCTGCGCCGCCAGCGCCATGCCGAAGAAATCGAAATGCTGCTCCTGCGGGTTCGCGCGGCGCCGCGCGATCAACTCACGCACGATGCCCGCCAGCGAACGGAGACGGTACGCAAACTTGAGGTCGCGGTTGCTCTCGGTGTGCACGATGGCGAACGGATTCGCGCCGAAGCGCTCATGGATCAGCGGCAGATCGGTACCGAAAATGGTGCGCAAGTTAATGTCCAGCGTCAGTTCGCTCGCCGCCTGGGTGATATTCACCGGCTCGCCGGTGCGCGCCTGTTCCGCCCAGCGCCGCGCGTACGCCTCGGTCACGCTGTGCAACATCTCGCCGAACTGGCCGACGATGCGGTGGTGAAAGGCCGGCTGCAGCATGCGCCGCTGCCGGTGCCAGTATTCGCCGCTGCTGGTCATGATGCCGCGACCGAGCAGGATGGAAATCTGATCCGTACCCACACCCTTGACGTAGTTGCGGTGATTGGTCAGCAACACGCGTTTGATGGCATCGGGCTGGTTGACCACGTAGGTGTAGGAAGCGCGATGCGGCGAGTACACGCGAAAGAAATCGCCGTAATCACGCGTATATTGCTTGAGCCTTTCCAGCGACTCCTCCGAACCGCCGAGATCGAAATGCTCCTGCGGACCTGGAACGTCCTTCGCCATCGCAAAGCTGGAACTCATGTCGACACCTTGCCCATCACACACCCACCCGCCCGGATGATGGTGCGCGTCGCGACGCAGACGGAATACGTAGTTGCCGCGAGCGGCACCACTGGCGATTCGTGCCTGGGTGGTGTATTTCGTGCTGCATGGTGAACATCACTTTCATCGATGCCGACGGCAACAGTTTTACAGTGGATGCGGCGGTGACCAGCACGCTGATGGAGACCGCCATCGCCCATGAGATCCCCAGCATCGTGGGATTCTGCGGCGGCATGTGCTCCTGCGGCACCTGCCACTGCTATCCCGAGGGCGAGGTGGCGACGCGCCTGCCCGCGATCAGCGAGAACGAGGAAGAAATGCTGGGGCGGGTGCTCGACCGGCGCCCGAGCAGCCGGCTCGGCTGCCAGATCCCGGTGAACGCCTCGCTCGACGGATTGACGGTGCGCCTGCCGTCCCGGCAGCGGGTGCCCTGACCCGCCGCTCGCGAAAGCTCTCGCGCATCCATTCGGTGTTACCGGCCCATCGCGCCGCCTGAGCCGCGGCCCGCACCGGGGCGCGCCGTTGTGCAGTCGGCCGTCCCGCGCGGACCGCCCGCCGGATCTGATTAGCGGCGCTCTAGCACCTGCACCGCCGAGGCGGTGTTGGAAATCGGGATGTGGTAGTTGCGATACACCTCGCGCGCCGCGCCGCCGCCCAGGATGCCGCGGCCGGTGATCCAGTTGAGGATTTCCAGGCCTTGCGTGCCCGACAGCGCGACGATGTCGTGGTTCGAGTAACCGGCGAGCCGTGCCGGATCGTCGATCAACGCATCCAGACACAGTGCATCGAACTCCGGATTGATGAACCCCGCGCGTTCGCCGTCGAGCTGATGCGACAGCCCGCCGGTGGACAGCACCAGCACCCGCGCCTTGCCCGGGAAGGCCGCGATGGCCCGCCCGATGGCTTGGCCAAATTTCAGGCAGCGCGCCGGCGAAGGTGCCGGGTGTTGCACAGTATTGACCGAGACCGGTACGACGCGCACCGGCGCCGGCCCATCCGGCCATAACAATTGCAGTGGAATGGTGACGGCGTGGTCCATGCTCATCTCCTGGCAGGTGGTGACGTCGAATTCCTCGGCGATCACGCCCTCGATGATGGCCCAGGACAGATCGGCATCGCCGCGCACCGGCTCGATGATCGGAATGCCCCAACCCTCGTCGGCAGAGATGTAGGACTCGGCCGCACCGATGGCGAAGGTCGGCATCTTGTCGAGAAAGAAATTCAGGCCGTGATCGTTGTACACGACCACCACCACGTCGGGACGATTACGGGCCAGCCATTGTCGCACCGGTGGGTAGCCGTCGAAGAACGGCTTCCAGTAAGGATCCTGCTGCAACCGGCGGGCGATGGCGCCGCCGATGGCCGGCACGTGCGAGGTGGATATTTGTCCGATCAGTTCAGCCATGGGACAACTCCCCTCGCTTCACCGCGTCGTTGAATTTTGCATAGGACTGGAGCTTGGCCTTGAATTCGGGAACGCTGGTGCCGGTCTGCTGCGCGCCCAGGTCCTGCACGTTGAGGCTGAAAATGCCGGCGAACTTGGCCAGGTAGTAGACGTTGCCGCCGGCGGCGATCAGCGCCAGCACATTGCGCTCGCGCACCGCGCGCCGCTGTTCCTCGTTGAGACCGTAACGCGCGCAATAGGCGTCCTCATCGGCCTTGAACGCTTCGCGGTTGGCGGCGTCGTTGAAGGAGTAGCACATCTTGTTCAGCGCATAACCCTTGCGGGCCGCCGCCGAATCGAACAGGTGGGTTCCGGGAATGGGCTGGACAGTCATGGCGCCTCCGCTCGGGCAATTACCCGCAGCGCACGGTAGGCGCGCCGTGCGCGAAAACGCCATACGTATTGTTCGGGAACCGCCTGCGGAAAACCGAGTGGTCGCGGCGACCCGAGCATGGTCATGACAAGGCCGGCGGCATGGGGCGACCGGCACGCGGTAATCGCACCCCGCTCTTCGCCGGGCCCTGTCGCGCAGCGGCGCGGGTGGCCGGCCGTGGCTGGTCGTGCGCGTTGGGTTCACGCCTCGGCGCAGCGGCTCGCGCACGGCGCCGCTTTAAGATATATTCGCAATATATCTATTCACGAACACCTTCATGCTTCCCACCGACCTGTGTTCCGAGCAAGAGATAACCGTGCTGGTGCATGCCTTCTATGCGAGGGTGCGCCAGGATGAAACGCTGGGTCCAATTTTCGATGCGCACATTGACGATTGGGATCAGCATCTGGCCAAGTTGGTGGACTTCTGGTCGTCCATTTTGTTGCGCACCGGGCGTTTCAAAGGCACGCCCATGCCACGGCACGCGGCATTACCCGGCCTGAACGCTCCGCTGTTCCAACGCTGGCTGGATCTGTTTCGCCGTACCGCCGCCGAACAGCCCAACCAGGGCATGGCCGAGCAGGCCTGCACCGCGGCCGAGCGCATTGCACAGAGCCTGTGGATGGGCTACCAGCTCAGGCACGATCCCGAAGTCATGCCGCAGGGGTTGCACGATGGCTGATGGGTCGCGGGTCGAACACAGCGGCGGCGCCGGCCACCTCGCCGCCATTCCTTGCCGGGATGAGCGATGCGCCTGACCGCGATGACCGGTGTGCTCGGCGGCGCGATGCAGGAGTTCCTGGCGCATCTGGATCGTTTTACATTGGATGACTTGCTGCCGGCGACGCCGCGTGGGAAAGCGCGGCGACGAAACGCAGCTTGAGGAAAGATCCGGCGTAGCGAGCAGCCTAACGCCGCGATGGCGCAGACTTTGTGGACCGATGAGCTTGTCCCTCCATGGCGGCACGCAGAATGCGATTAATGCGCGTCTGGTATCCTCGCCCATACGCTTTCAGCCAGGTCAACACATCGGCGTCCAGCCGAATCGTCAGTTGCTGCTTGTTTGGCGGCCAGACCTCCGACGCCTTACGAAAAAACTCGTCAGTCAACGGCGGAATATCCGAGTAATCGATCTCGGCGTCTTTCATCCGGTCAAGTCGTTTCAAGTCGCTTTTGATACGCTTTTTGCTCACGGCTATTTGCCTTTCTCATCGAGATAATCCGTGTCCCATTGTCGCCGCGCGGCGCATGCGCAATGACAACCACACGCCCCCCCAGCAACCCCAACGTGATGTATCGCGTCTCGCCATAATCAAATCGATCATCGCGATACTTGATGCACGGGCTTGTAAAGACGACCTCAGCGTCACGAAAGTCAAGACCGTGCTTCGTCAGGTTGTTGGCAGCCTTGGTTTCGTCCCACAAGAACGTCATGGAAAGTTATAACTCTTTTTGTAGTTACGCGCAAGTGAACTCAGAATCGGCACGTCATGCTATGAGCATGACATCCTGTTGAATACGCCGAATCGTGCTGTCATTGTTTAGTTATTCAGCCAAGAGTCTGCGTAAATCTTCGCTCCGCTTGTCAAAACCTCCCATTAACCGACACGAAGAACTGCCGC
>JAFEGC010000135.1 GCA_018240265.1 Pseudomonadota bacterium
AACTTGAGGTCGACATCGGCGGGGTTGAAATACTCCACGCGGCCGGCCGCGGGCTTGCGGAAGAACACCTCGTTCAGCACCATCCCCTGGGTGAACAGGTTGGCGAAGGGCTCGCGCAGCTTCACCACCTTCAGATCGTTCATGGCGCGCACCCAGAAGCGCGAATACAGCAGGTGCAAAATGGCGTGCTCGATGCCGCCGATGTACTGGTCCACTGGTAGCCAGTAGGCGGCGCGCTCATCCACCATCGCCTTGGCGTTGCCGCTGCTGGCGAAGCGCAGGAAATACCAGCTCGAATCGACGAAGGTGTCCATGGTGTCGGTTTCGCGCCGCGCCGGCTTGCCGCATGCCGGACACCGGCATTCCAGAAAAGCCGCGTGCTTGTTGAGCGGATTGCCGCTGCCGTCGGGCACGAGGTCGGGCGGCAGGATCACCGGCAGTTGCTCGTCGGGCACGGGCACCGCACCGCAGTCCCTGCAGTGGATGATGGGAATGGGACAGCCCCAGTAACGCTGGCGCGAAATGCCCCAGTCGCGCAGGCGCCAGGTGACCTGCTTCTCGCCCAGGCCTTTGGCGGCCAGGTCCGCCGCGATGCGCTCGATGGCGGCGGCGGAAGTCAGTCCATCATAGGACCCGGAATTGCAGCACTGGCCGTCCTGCGCATACCACGGCTGCCACTGCGAGGCATCGTAGGTGCGACCCTCGACGTCGATCACCGGTGCGATGGGCAGGCGGTACTTGCGCGCGAACTCGAAGTCGCGCTCATCGTGAGCCGGCACGCCCATGACCGCGCCCTCGCCATAGGCCATGAGCACGTAGTTGCCCACCCACACCGGCACGTCGGCACCGGTGATGGGATGCCGCACCGACAGCCCGGTGGGCATGCCCTTCTTCTCCTGCGTGGCAAGCTCGGCCTCGGTGGCCGCGCCGCGCCGGCATTCTTCCAGGAAGGCGGTCAGCGCAGGATTGGTTTTCGCGGCATGCAGCGCCAGCGGATGCTCGGCAGCCACGGCGCAGAAAGTCACGCCCATGAGCGTATCGGCACGCGTGGTGAACACGCGCATCACCTTCGACTCGCCGGCCAGCGTATAGGGGAAGCCGATGTTCACGCCCTCGCTGCGCCCGATCCAGTTGGCCTGCATGGTGCGCACGCGCTCCGGCCAGCCGGGCATCTGCGACAGCGCATCCAACAGGTCCTGCGCATAAGCGGTGATGCGCAGGTAGTACATCGGGATCTCGCGCTTCTCCACCGGCGCACCGGTGCGCCAGCCGCGGCCGTCGATGACCTGCTCGTTGGCGAGCACGGTCTGATCCACCGGATCCCAGTTGACCACGCCGGTCTTGAGATAGGCGATGCCGGCCTCGAGCATGCGCAGGAAGAACCACTGATTCCAGCGGTAGTACTCAGGCTCGCAGGTGGCCAGCTCCCGGCTCCAGTCCAGCGCGAACCCCAGCGCCTTCAGCTGCGCGCGCATGGTGGCGATGTTCTGCATCGTCCACTTCGCCGGCGGCACATCGTTGGCCATGGCCGCGTTCTCGGCCGGCAGGCCGAAGGCATCCCAGCCCATGGGTTGCAGCACATTGCGTTCTTGCATGCGCATGAAGCGCGACAGCACATCGCCGATGGTGTAGTTGCGCACGTGACCCATGTGCAGCCGGCCGCTGGGATAGGGGAACATGGACAGGCAGTAGTATTTCTCGCCCGGCGCGTTCTCCCTGGCTTCGAATGAGCGGTGTTCGTCCCAATAGGTTCTGGCGGCGGCCTCGACGGCCGCGGGGTCATATCGTTCCTGCATGTGTGTATTGTGCTCGAAAACTCCAGCGGACTTCACGCCCGATCCTGAGATCAGGCCGACGAACGGCGCCGCCAGGCCAGCAGCAGCGCCAGCGCGGCGAGGCCCAACACCGGGTAGTTGCCGAAGCGCGCGTAGGGCGTGAGGCCCGACAGGGGCACAACTTGCGCGCGCAGGACGCCCGGTTGGAACTGCGGCAGCCGCCCGATGACTTCGCCGTGCGGCCCCAGCACCGCGGTGATGCCGTCGTTGGCCGCGCGCACCAGGTAGCGCTGCGCTTCCATGGCGCGCATGCGAGAGATCTGCAGGTGCTGGTGCGGCGCAGTGGAGTCTCCGTACCAGGCATTGTTGGTGACGTTGACCAGCAAAGTCGCCCGGCGCAGCACCTTGAGCTGCTCGCTGCCGTAGGCGTCCTCGTAACATATCGTGGCCCCGAGCATCTGGCCGGCGGCGTGCAGCGCCGGCTGATCCTCGGCACCGGGTGTCATGTCGGTGTAAGGCAGACTCATCAGCCGCATCCAGGAGCGCACGAAGGCCGGTACCGGAAAGAACTCGCCGAAGGGCACCAGACGGCGCTTGTAATACCATTCATCGCCGGCCGCGCTCATTACCAACAGGCCGTTGCGATATTCCTCGGTTCCATCGGGCCGTTGATCATCGTGCAGCAGACCGATGGCGAAATCCGCATCGTGCGCGCGCCCCGCTTGGCGCAGCGCCGCGAGGTAATCGGTGAGCTCGTGGGACAGCATGGGCACCGCGGCCTCCGGCCACACGATGAGCCGTGCACCCCAGGCCTGCTCGGCTGTCAGGCGCGAGTACTTGACGAGCGTGGCCTCACGGTTGCTGTCCAGCCATTTCTCATCCTGCGGCACCGCGCCCTGCACCACCGCCACGGGAAAGGACGCACCGGCCGGACGCGTGAACGACCAGCGCGCAAGGCCATAGGGCAGCAGCAACAGCGGCAGCGCCGCGGCGGCCGCGATGGCGCGCGTGCGCGGCGCGAACTCACCGCGCCACACACCTTCGAGCATCGCCGCCAGCAGCACCGCAATCAGCGACAGACCATACACGCCCAGGAACGGCGCCCAGCCGGCCAGCGGCGAGTCGGTGAAGGCATAACCCAACGCCAGCCATGGAAAACCTGACAGCACCCAGCCACGCAGCCATTCCAGCAGCATCCACAATGCCGGCAGCACCAGCCATTGACGCGCCACGCCCGGCCGCGGCCAGAAGCGATTGGCCAATCCGCACAGTGCCGCCGAGTACAGCGCCATGATGGCCACCAGCGCGGCCTGCAGGATCAGTGTCAGCCAGATCGGCGCCTGGCCGAAATGATGGATGCTGGTGTACAACCAGTAAGTGCCGAAAGAGAACAGCCCGGCTGCGAACGCGGCGCCCGTCCAGGCGGCACGCTTCGCGGGCGCGCCGCGGATCAGCGCGAACAGCAGCGCCGGACACGCGATGGCCAGCGGCCACAGGCCGAAGGGCGCGAAGGCAAGATTCAGCAACGCGCCGACGGCGAAGGACGCGGGCAGCTTCCATCGTGCTGTGCCGCCCCGCGCGGGCGTCGCATCGCTCAAGCGGCCGGCTCTGCCGGCGGCTGGATATCGGTGGGCGTCAGCACGCGCAGCGTATCGATGCGCCGCCGATCGGCGCGCAACACGCGAAATTCGATCTGGCCGATGAGGATGGACTCGCCGCGCCGCGGCAGCCGCCCGAACTCCTGCATGATCAGACCGCCGATGGTGTCGAACTCCTCGTCCGAGAAGGCCGTGCCGAAGTATTCGTTGAACTCGGCGATGGGCGTGAGCGCGCGCACCGTGAACTGCCGCTCGCCGTCGCGGCGGATGGTGAGGTCATCTTCGACGTCGTGCTCATCGTCGATGTCGCCGACGATCTGCTCGATGACGTCCTCGATGGTGACCAGCCCGGCGACGCCGCCGTACTCGTCCACCACCAGGGCGATGTGATTACGGCTGCGCCGGAATTCCTTCAGCAGCACGTTCAGGCGCTTGCTTTCGGGCACGAACACCGCGGGGCGCATGTACTCGCGGATTTCGAAGGAGTCCTCGCCCTCCTGGTACAGCCGCAACAGGTCCTTGGCGAGCAGCACACCCACCACCTGGTCGCGATCCTCGCCGATCACCGGAAAGCGTGAGTGGCCGGATTCGACCACCAGCTTGAGCAGCGTCTGCGGCGACTGGTCGCGCTCCACCACCACCATCTGCGAGCGCGGCACCATGATGTCGCGCACCTGCATGTCGGCCACCGCCAGCACGCCCTCGAGCATCACCAGCGCATCGCCGTCGAACAGGCCGCGCTCGCTGGCGCCGCGCAGATCCTCGATGAGCTCGCCCAGATCGCGCGCCTCGCCGGACATCGACTGGGTAATACGCTTCAACCAGCGGCCGGTGGCGCCGCTCGGAGGCTGTTCAGACATAGGGTAAGGATACCGCAGGGCGTATCCAGCGTCGAACGCGGGGCGTCGCCTTGCCTGGTACAAATGGTCTATTCAAGCGCAGGGGCGCCGCAATCTAAGCTGCGGATGAACGCCACCGCCATTCCACCAGGGGAAAATCCAGATGAAGCCGGAAGAATACGCCCGTTGCGACGGGCTGCAGCTCGCCGCGTTGGTCAAGCGCGGCGAGGTCAAGATTGAGGAGCTGGTGGCCTGCGCGCTGGCGGCGATCGACCACCTCAATCCCACGATCAATGCCGTGATCGGCCAAATCGACCCGAGGGAGGTGGCGGCACAGATCGCCGCGGTCGACCTCGATGCGCCCTTCAGCGGCGTGCCCTTCCTCATCAAGGACCTGGTGCTGCACATGGCCGGCGTTCGCTGCGACATGGGCAGCCGCCTGATCGAAGGCGCCTACATTCCGCCGGCCGACTCCGACTTGATGGCGCGCTTCCGCCGCAGCGGCGTGATCACGCTGGGGCGCACCAACGTACCGGAAATGGGCTTCAACGCCTCCACCGAGCCGCTGCTGTACGGCGCCACGCGCAATCCGTGGAACACCGCGCACAGCTCCGGCGGTTCCAGCGGCGGATCGGCCGCAGCGGTCGCCGCCGGCATGGTGCCCATCGCGCATGCCAATGACGGCGGCGGCTCGATCCGCATCCCGGCCTCGATCTGCGGCCTGGTGGGCCTGAAGCCAAGCCGCGGCCGCACACCCACCGGCCCCGATTATGCCGATCCCCTGCATGGCCTGGGCATCGAGCACATCGTTTCGCGCAGCGTGCGCGACACCGCCGCGATGCTCGACGCCGTAGAAGGGCCTGGCGTCGGCGATCGCTACGAAATCCCGCGGCCCGCGCAACCCTATCTGCAGGCGATCGCCACGCCTCCGGCGAAGCTGCGCATCGCGTTCTCGGCGGCGGTGGACAGCCATTCCGCGCCGGCGGAGGCCGAGGTGGTGCGCGCGCTGGAGACGGTGGCCAAGGTCTGCGCCGGGCTGGGTCACCACGTGGAAGAAGGGCGGCCGGTTTATGATGCCGACGGCTTCCACCGCGCCAACATGATTTGCTGGGCTTCGTTCTGTGCCGCGGGCATCGCAGCGACGGCGCAGGCGCTGGGCCGCGCGCCTTCGCCCGAGAATCTGGAGACCAGCCTGTGGGCCAATTATCAGTTCGGCCTCACGCTGAAGGCGCTCGACCTCGAAATGGCGGATGCCCTGATGAACCAGGTATGCCGCAGCGTCGGCTCCTTCTTCACGCGACATGATCTGCTGCTGACGCCCACCATCGGCGTCACGCCCTACAATCTCGGCCTGTTGGACGCGAATGCCCCCGGACTGGACGCGCAGCGCTGGTACGACCACTTGTTCCGGCATCTGCCTTACACGGCGCTGTTCAACATGACCGGCCAGCCGGCGATCAGCCTGCCGCTGGGCCAGAGTTCGAACGGCCTGCCCATCGGCATCCAGGTCGCCGGACGTTTCGGTGATGAGGCGACGGTGCTGAAACTGGCGGCGCAACTCGAACAGGCCATGCCCTGGGCGACGCGCCTGCCGGCGGTGCATGTTACCCGCAAGGGTTAAGCGTCGCCCGACGCGTTCACCGCGCCAACGTCTACTGCGCCAAGCGGCTTGCCGGCTTGAATTGGGCATTGCCCCGCGCGTTGCCTGCGCCGACGTGCAGTGAGCGGCGCCTTCTCGTCATCCACCCAGCCGTGATCGACTGCCGCTAAGAGCGACAGTCGCCATTTGCCCCTATGTGGCTATTGCGTATTGCGACTCACCTCATCCCCGTGATAGCGTTGCTAATACGAATCAGTATCATTGCGATTAATGTATAGAATTTTGGAGAGACTCGCGGCCGGCACGCGCGTACCAAGCATCGATGCGGGATAAATCAAGTTCATTCAATCACCTAGGGCGCTCACCCCTAGTCGCCCTGTTGGCCAGCTCGCTCCTCGCCGCCTGCGGCGGGTCAGCGTCACGTACCACCTCTACTTCCCCCAGTTCCGACTCCACCCTGTCCGCCACAGCCCAGCTGGGAGAAAAGATATTCAACGACTCGGCGCTGTCCGCGTCCGGGCAACAGTCCTGCGCGAGCTGCCATGTCGAACGATACGCCTACGTCGCCGACCCCACCTCAACCGGCCCCGATCACGGCGGGCCGGTGGCACTCGGGGGACCCGACATGAACCTGGCGGGATTCCGCAACTCTCCCTCACTCATGTACCTGTCCTATGCCCCGGCTTTTTATTTCGACTCCGACGGCGGCCCGAACGGTGGGTTCTTCCGTGACGGCCGTGCCGCGACCCTGGCCGACCAGGCGACCATGCCGTTCACCAATCCGATCGAGATGGCCAACGCCGACGCGGCGAGCGTCATCGCCAAGCTCACGACCCGGCCTTACCTCGCGGATTTCGAAGCGTTGTACGGCAGCGCCGTGCTTTCCGATCCGGAAACGGCCCTGCAGCGCATGGGTCAGGCGATCGCCGCCTATGAAAAAGAGGATTCGAGCTTTCACCCCTTCTCCAGCAAGTTCGACTACTGGCTGGCCGGCAAGGCCACGCTGAGCACGCAGGAACAGCGCGGCTATGCGCTGTTCAACAGTCCCACCAAGGGCAACTGCGCCGCCTGTCATCCCAGCACCTCAGCAAACGGCGTCACCCCGGCACTGTTCACGGACTTCAGTTACGACAACCTGGGCGTGCCGAGGAATACCGCCATCGCCGGGAATGTCGATGCCACGGCCCCCGACTACACACCGTTCAACAGCGACGACGGCGTGCATCGTTACTATGACCTGGGTATCTGCGGCCCCTTCCGCGACAACGGCGGGCTGAACCTGTCCGGCAGTTGCGGACAGTTCAAGGTGCCCACCTTGCGCGATATCGCGATGACCGCGCCCTACTTTCACAACGGCCGGTTCGCCACGCTCAAGGACGCTATCGGCTTCTACGTCCGCCGCGACACGAATCCGGAGCAATGGTATCCGCGCAATGCCGACGGCACGGTCACCAAGTTCGACGACCTGCCCGCCGCCTACGGCGGCCAGTTCACGGTGATTCCGGGCGTTCCCGGCAGCGATGCCGGTTATCTGGGCAATGTCAACACGGCCGAGATCCCCTACAACCGCGTCATCGGCGACACCCCGGCACTCGATGCCGGCGAGATCGATGACCTGATCAGCTTCCTGTGCACGCTGACCGACGGTTACGACCCGGCGCATCCCACCGCGCAGGTGCTGCCGGCACAG
>JAFEGC010000136.1 GCA_018240265.1 Pseudomonadota bacterium
ACGCTGCATTGCGAACTGCACGGCCGGCGGCTGAAACTGGTGTGCGGCGATCGCGTGCGCTGGCGGAAGAGGGCCGCAAGCGCCGTCATCGTCGAGGTTCTGCCGCGCCGCAATCTGCTGCAGCGTATCGACAGCCGCGGCCGCTGCGAGCCCATCGCCGCCGACATCGATCGGCTGGCCGTGGTGCTCGCGCCGCAGCCGCGGCCCGACTGGTTCGTCATCGACCGGTATCTAGCCGCGGCGGCGCTGATCGACATCCCCGCCGTTCTGATCCAAAACAAATGCGACCTGGCGGCCGATGAGTTGCAAGCCGAGCTGCAGGTCTATCGCCGGCTCCCGCTCATCTGCCTCACGCTGAGCGCGAAGACCTCCGACACGCTGGGCCCGCTGCGCGCCGCCATCGCCACCGGTGCGACGCTCCTGGTAGGGCAGTCCGGCGTGGGCAAGTCCTCGCTCATCAATGCGCTCACGCCGGATGGCGCCGCGCAGACCGCGGCGCTGACACGCGATGCGCAAGGCAGGCATACCACCTCCACCGCGCGCTGGTATCAGTTGGATGCACGCGGCGCACTGATCGATGCGCCGGGCGTGCGTGACTTCGCACCGCCCGCGGGCGTGCTGCGCGCGGCGGAGCATGGATTCGTCGAGATCCTGGCCACGGCCGCTGGCTGCCGCTTCAAGGACTGCCGGCATTTCGATGAGCCGGGTTGCGCGGTGCGCGCGGCAGCGCGATCGGGCGCGATCCATCCGCGTCGTTACGAAAGCTACCGCCGGCTCGCGCGCCTGTACGAGTCCTTTCAGGAAACCTGAGTGCGCCCGGCCAGGGCATGCGCCAACGTACCGCCGTCGATGTACTCCAGTTCCCCGCCCACCGGCACGCCATGCGCGATACGCGATACGCGCACGCCGCGGCGCAGGCCGATCTCACCGAGATAGTGGGCCGTCGCCTCGCCCTCCACCGTCGGGTTGGTCGCGAGGATCACTTCGCGGACTTCGCCGTCTGCCAGGAGCTGATCGAACCGGTCCAGCCCCAACTCCGAGGGACCGATGCCATCCAGCGGCGATAGATGGCCCATCAACACGAAATACCGTCCCTTGTAGCCGCCCGACTGTTCCACCGCCACCACGTCGGCCGGGGATTCCACCACGCACAGCTGTGTGGCATCGCGCTGCACGGATTCGCAGATGGAACACAGCTCGCCCTCGGTGAACATGCGGCAGCGCCGGCAACGACCGATGTCGCGCAGCGCGGCGCCCAGCGCCTCGGTCAGCCGGCCGCCACCCTCGCGGCCGCGCTCCAGCAGGTGGAAGGCCATGCGCTGCGCCGATTTGGGTCCCACGCCCGGCAGGCAACGCAGCGCATCGATGAGTCGGGCCAGGGCCGGCGTGTACTTCATCTAGAACGGCAGTTTCATGCCCGGCGGCAAATTCAGGCCCGCCATGAGTCCCGAATATTTTTCGGCCATCAGCGTCTCGAGCTTGCGCGCCGCATCGTTACAGGCCGCGGCCAGCAGGTCTTCCAGCATTTCCTTGTCCTCGCGTAGCAACTGCGGCTCGATGCTCACCTTCTGCGTCTCATGCCTGCCATTCACGCTCACCTTGACCATGCCGCCGCCGGCCTCGCCCACCACTTCGATGGTGGCAAGCTCCGCCTGCGCCTTTTTCATGTTTTCCTGCATCTGCTGCGCCTGGCGCATCAGATTTCCCAAGCCGCCCTTCATCATGTTCGTTCTCCGGAGGAGGGTTTGACCGAATTGCCATCGACGCTGGCGCCGAAGCGTTCCCGCAACGCCCGCACGGCCGGATCCTTATCGAAGGCCTCAGCTGCGGCCTGCACCCGCTGCTGCTCGCCCTGCGCACGCTGTCGCGCCGGCGTCATCACCTCGGCCTCCGTGGTCTCGATCAGCACTCTCACCGGCAGAGCCAGGTAGCGGCTCAGGGACTGCACCAGCCGATCCTCCAGTTGCTGCGTACGCCGATCGGCCGCCGCCGCGTCCAGCGTGAGTTTGAGCAAGCCGTTGTCGAAGAAGGTGGGCACGCAATTCAGCGCGAACTGCCGCACCATGCCCGACAGCTGCGCTCGCTCCACCACCTCCGGCCAGGAGGCGGCATCGATGGCGACGCCCTGCGCGCCCGCCGTGGACGGTGCGCGGGCACCGGTGGATGCTGCGGCGAGTTTGGTAGCGGCTCCAGCAGATGCCGTGGCAAACGCAGCGGCGGATGCGGCGACGGAGCTGGTGGGTACCGCCGTGGGCGCCGGTATCACAGCTCCCGACCCCGCCTCCTCGGGCCGGAATGCGAGCATGCGCAGCAGGGTCATTTCGAAGCCCAGCCGCGGATCGGGCGCCTGCGGCAGGTCGCGCCGCCCACCCAGGGCAATCTGGTAATACAGCTGCACGTCCTCGGGCGTCAGCGCCGCCGCCAGCCGCGCCACCTCGGCTTCGTCCGGCTCGGGCTCCTGCGCGCCACCGGCCGGTTCCGGCGCGCTGGCCGGCACCACCTGCCGCACCGCCAGGCGTTGCAGGAGCGCCGCCAGTTCAATCAGCGCCCGGTCATAGTCCGGCGCATCGCGATCCATGTCCGCGATCTCGGCCAGCACCGCCGCCCCATTGCCACGTGCCAGCGTATCCAGGATTTTCAGGATGCGGCTGCGGTCGATGGTGCCCAGCATCGCGCGCGCATTCGCCTCGCTGCAATCGCCGCCGCCGAAGGCGATGAGCTGATCCATAAGACTGAGCGCATCACGCAGGCTCCCTTCCGCGGCCCGCGCCACCAGCGCCAAGCCCACCGGTTCGAATGTCAGCGACTCCGCCGCGGCGATATGCGCCAGGCGCTGCGTGATCAGCGAGGCCGACAGGCGCTTCAAGCTGAATTGCAGGCAACGCGACAGCACCGTCATCGGCAGTTTCTGCGGATCGGTGGTGGCGAGCAGGAACTTGACATGCGGCGGTGGCTCCTCCAGCGTCTTGAGCAGGGCGTTGCAGGAATGCGCCGACAGCATGTGTACCTCGTCGATGAGGTACACCTTGAAACGCGCCCGGGTCGGCGCGTACTGCACGTTGTCGAGCAACTCGCGTGTATCATCCACCTTGGTGCGCGAGGCGGCATCCACTTCGATCAGGTCGATGAAGCGCCCCTCGTCGATCTCACGGCAGGCGCTGCACTCGCCGCAGGGCTTGGAGGTGGGACCCTTTTCGCAGTTGAGCGACTTGGCGAGGATCCGTGCGATGGTGGTCTTGCCCACGCCGCGCGTGCCGGTAAACAGGAAGGCATGGTGAACCTTGCCGCTGTCCAGGGCGTTGGCCAGCGCCCTGAGCACATGCTCCTGGCCGACCATTTCCGCAAAATTCTTGGGCCGCCACTTGCGGGCGAGGACCAGATAACTCATTCGGGCATTTTAACGCAAAAGCCGCGACAGCCGGCCGCAGCGCGCATGCCTGACGTGGCATTGAGCGCAGCGCCGGCGAACCGTCGTGACGGGAAGCGCGGCACAAATGGAGGCGGCCCGCGCCCGCTTCGACTCCGGCGCCCGATCGAATCCGCTACCGCTGCTCCCTTCCGGGCCTGACGGGGTTCGTGGCTGATCGTCGCGAAGCTGCGGACGCGAGCCACCATGGACACGAAACTGGCGGAGAGGGAGGGATTCGAACCCTCGAACACCTTTTGGGATGTTACTCACTTTCCAGGCGAGCGCCTTCGACCACTCGGCCACCTCTCCGACGGGCCGCCGCGTCGAGCGTCCACGAGACTTGCGCGGGCGCAAGGGTACCGTACCGGCGCCGCGCGGCGCAAATGCTTTCAGGTCTGCGGCAGCGGCTTGTTCGGCGCGGCGGCCTTGTACGGCGGCGGGTCTTCCAGGCAAGGATCCTTCGGGCCGCGGGCCGGAATGTCGTTGACCACTTCCGGGATGGCCATGGACGCGGCGGTGCTGGGCGCATCCAGCCCCGCCGGCACTTTCAACGGCGGGAGCTGGCGGGCATGCATGTAGGGCTGATCGGCATGGCAGCCGGTGCGCGCACGCAGGAAATGGCAGCCGCTGGCCGCGGCCAGCGCCACCACGATGATCAGCCATCGACTCACTCGACTCATGCCGCCCGTCCTTCCAGTTTCAGTTCCGCGATCTGCATCGCGCGCCGCACGGTATCACGATGCGCGGCGGACAGTTCGACCAGCGGCAGGCGGATTGCGTTCCCGATCAACCCCATTTGCGCCAGCGCCCACTTGACCGGAATGGGGTTGGCCTCCACGAACAGGTCGCGATGCAGCGCCGACAGCGCCGAATCGATCTGACGCGCGCGGGCGAAATCTCCCGCTGCTGCCGCCGCGCAGGCCTCGCTCATCTGGCGTGGCGCGACATTGGCGGTAACCGAGATCACGCCCTTGGAGCCCACGCCCATGAGATCCAAGTGCGTGGCGTCATCCCCGGACAGCAGCACGAAATCCGGCGGGCAGGCCTCCACGATCTGCCGGCCGCGCTCCATGCTCCCCAGCGCCTCCTTGACGGCCACGACGCGCGGATGGCGCGCCAGGCGCGCCAGCGTCGCCGGCAGCAGATCCACCGCGGTTCGCGAGGGCACGTTGTAGAGAATGATGGGCACGCCTGAGGCCTCCGCCGCCGCGCTGAAATGGCGGAACAGGCCCTCCTGCGGTGGCTTGTTGTAATACGGCGTGACCAGCAGCAGCCCGTCCACACCCAGCCCCGACAGCTCCCGCACGCGCGCCACCGTATCCGCGGTGCTGTGGGTGCCGGCGCCGGCGATGACCGGGACGCGGCCGCGGCAGTACGCCACGGCACGGCGCGTCAATTCCACGATTTCGGCCCTTTCCAGCGAGGCGGACTCGCCCGTGGTGCCCGCGACCACGATGCCGGCGGTGCCGGCCTGCAGATGGAAATCCAGCAGCCGCTCCCACGCGGCCCAGTCGATACCGCCGTCGTCGCACATCGGGGTCGCAATTGCGACCATGCTTCCGGAGAACATTTCACCACCTGCCTGCAAGGGACCGATACCTTAGAGGTCCGTACCCTCCCTGGCAAGCGCCGCAAGCGGCGCGCGCGGCGCGCCGGCGTGGGCGGTCGCAGGGCGACGCACCGATTCGGTTTCGCCGCACGCCCTATCACCGGTAAAATGACGCCGACATGAAACAACATATCGTGATCGCAGCGGTCGGGAACGACCGCATCGGAATGGTGCATGACTTGTCCAAGGCCGTGGCGGACTGCGGAGGCAGCATCAGCGAAAGCCGCATGACGGCGCTGGGCAGCGAATTCGCCATGCTGCTGCTGGTGACCGGCAACTGGCACACCTTGGCCAAGCTCGAGGCGGAGTTCAAGAAACTGGGCGATGCCACCGGCATGAGCATCCAGGTGCGGCGTACCGAGGCGCGCACGCCGCGCAACGACATGCTGCCCTACTCGGTGGACGTGGTGTGTCTGGACCAGATGGGCATCGTCTCCGGCCTGTCGGGCTTTTTCTCCCAGCGCGGTATCGAGATTGCCGAGCTGTCGACCCGCTCCTACGCCGCGGCGCACACCGGCGCGCCGATGTTCTCGGTGCAGATGATCGTCAATGTTCCGAGCCGCGTGCACATCGGCGTGCTGCGCGAGGAATTCATGGATTTCTGCGATCACCTGAATCTCGACGCGATCTTCGAGCCCTACAAGAACTAAGGACATCCAACATGGCGAAACCGAAAATCGGCGGCAAGGCGCCGGCGTTCACACTCCAAGGCACGGGCGGAGCATGGTCCCTGGGCGCGCAGGCCGGTTCCGGCGCGCCGGCCGGCAGCGCCGTGGTGATCTACTTCTACCCGAAGGACAACACCTCCGGCTGCACCGACGAGGGCAAGCAATTCGCCGCTCTGCACAAGGCTTTCAAGAAGGCCGGCGCGCAGATCGTCGGCATCTCCGCCGACTCGCTCAAGGCGCACCAGAATTTCAAGGAAAAATTCGCCTTCCCCTTCGAGTTGCTCAGCGACCCGGAGCGCAAGGTGTGCACGCTGTACGACGTGATCCAGGAAAAGAGCATGTACGGACGCAAGTACATGGGCATCGAGCGCAGCACCTTCCTCATCGATGCCAGGGGCGTGCTGCGGGGGGAGTGGCGCAAGGTGAAGGTGCCCGGCCACGCCCAGGCCGTGCTCGCCGCGCTGCAGGAACTGTAAGCGACGTGGCCGCTTCCCAGCCGGCGCGCAGCCGCGCGCCCAAGCCGCCCACCCGTCGGATGTTCGTGCTCGACACCAACGTGCTGATGCACGACCCGACGGCGATCTTCCGCTTCGACGAGCACGATCTGTACATCCCGATGATCGTGCTGGAAGAGTTGGATGCCGGCAAGAAAGGCCTGTCGGAGCCCGCGCGCAACGTGCGCCAGGTGAGCCGGTTCTTCGATGAGATCATGCACCATGCCAGCAAGGAGCAGATCGACTCGGGGCTCCCCCTGCCGCCCTCGCCGGTCAACTACGGCAAGGCGGCGCCCACCGGCCGGCTGTTCTTCCAGACCCGCCCGCTGCCCTCGGTGCTGCCCGAGAGCCTGCCGGGCCATGGCGCCGACAATGCCATCCTCGCCACCACGCTGGCCCTCTCGCAGGAAATGCGCACCACGCTGGTGACGCTGGTCTCCAAGGACATCAACCTGCGCATCAAAGCGGCGATCATCGGCGTGCATGCCGAAGATTATTCCAGTGACCGCACCATCGAGGACGTGGACCTGCTGCCCACAGGCGTGCAATCGGTGCCGGAAGATTTCTGGCAGAAGCACGGCAGGGACATGGAGTCATGGAAGGAGCAGAGCCGCACGTACTACCGCGTGCGCGGCCCGCTGCTGAGCGAATGGCAGTGCAACCAGTTCATCGTCGATCCGGCCGAGAACGGCTTGGAAGCCATCGTGCGCAAGCTTGAGGCCGATGCGGCCGTGCTGGAACTGACGGTGGACTACCGGAGCGAACGCAACAATGTCTGGGGCATCACCGCGCGAAACCGGGAGCAGAATCTGGCGCTGAACCTGCTGATGGACCCGGAGATCGATTTCGTCACCCTGCTGGGACCGGCCGGCACCGGCAAGACCCTGCTGACGCTGGCCTCGGGCCTTGCGCAGACGCTGGACCACAACCGCTTCTCGGAGATCATCATGACCCGGGTGACCATCCCGCTGGGGGAGGACATCGGCTTCCTGCCCGGCACGGAGGAGGAAAAGATGGAACCCTGGATGGGCGCGCTGATGGACAACCTGGAAGTGCTCACCCAGGGTCAGCCCGGGGGCACCTGGGGGCGCGCTGCCACCAACGATCTGCTGCGCCATCGCATCAAGATCCGTTCGCTCAATTTCATGCGCGGGCGGACCTTCCTAAACCGTTTCATCATCGTCGACGAGGCACAGAACCTG
>JAFEGC010000137.1 GCA_018240265.1 Pseudomonadota bacterium
CTGGCGCAGCTGCGCCAGCAGCAGCACGCGCAGGGTCAGCAGAAGGCCCGGCGATTTCATTCGCCATCCGTCGCGTCGATCTCGAGCGTCCGCAGGCCGCCGGCGTCGAGCTGCAATCGCCGGTCGGCGGTGCGCGCCGCCACGCGCGAATGCGTGATCAGGATGGCAGCGCTGCCGCTGCCCCGCAAACTGCCTCGCAGCAGCTCCAGAATCTGCGCCGCCGTGCGCGGATCTAGATTGCCGGTGGGCTCATCCGCCAGCACCAGCGCCGGGCGGTGCACCAGGGCGCGGGCGATGGCCACCCGCTGTAATTCACCGCCGGACAGTTCACGCGGAAAACGCCGGCCCAGCCCGGCGAGTCCAACGTCCTCCAGCATCTGCCGCACGCGTTCGCGGCGCTCGGCCTCCGGCGCATCGAGCAGCTCCAGCGGCAGGGCCACGTTCTGCGCGACGCTGAGAAAGGGCAGGACGTGAAACGACTGGAATACGAAGCCGACGCAGCGCCGGCGCAGCAGCGTCAGGGCATCATCATCCAGGCGGGTGAGATCGGTGCCCTGGAACAACACCTGTCCGGAGTCGGGGCGGTCGAGCCCGGCGATCAGGTTGAGGAGCGTGGACTTGCCCACGCCCGATTCACCCATGATCGCCAGGTACTCGCCGGCGTGCAGCACCAGGTTGAGGTGGTTCAGCACCGGCGTTGCGCTGTTGCCGTAACCCTTGGTCAGCGCCTCGATCTGGAGCAGCGGATCATCGGCGCTCACTGTCCCGGTCTCGGCCTCAGCACCGCATCAGGCGGCGTCCGCGCCGATCATCGCCTTGACCTCGAGGAAATCGCGCAGGCCGTATTCGCCCCATTCACGCCCATTGCCCGAGGCCTTGAAGCCGCCGAAGGGTGTCTGCATGTCGCCCGAGGCGCCATTGATGGTGATGCGGCCGGCGCGGATGCGGCTGCCGACGCGGTTGGCATGGGCGAGATCCTGGGACCAGACGTAGGCCTGCAGGCCGTAGGGTGTGTCGTTGGCGATGCGGATGGCTTGCTCCTCGCTGTCGTAGGGCAGGATGCACAGCACGGGTCCGAAGATCTCCTCGCGCGCCACGGTCATGTCGTTGCGCACGTCGGAGAATATGGTCGGCTTGACGAAGTAACCCTTGGATAGGCCCTCGGGGCGGCCTTCGCCGCCGATGAGGAGCTTCGCGCCCTCGGCGATGCCCTTGGCGATGTAGCCCTCGACCCGGTCGAACTGAATTTTCGACACCACCGGGCCCACCTCGGTGGTCTCGGATGTCGGGTCGCCCACCTTGACCGCGGCGGCGGCGCTTTTCGCCAGCGCCTCGACTTCGGCCAGGCGCGCGCGCGGCACCAGCATGCGGGTGGGCGCATTGCACGACTGGCCGGTGTTCTCCACGACGTGCGCGATGGAAGCCTTCACCGCGCGCGCGAAGTCCGCATCCTCCAGCAGCAGGTTCGGCGATTTGCCGCCCAGTTCCTGGTGCACGCGCTTGACCGTGGCGGCGGCGAGCCGTGCCACTTCCGTGCCGGCGCGGGTGGACCCGGTGAAGGACACCATGTCGATGTCCGGGTGGGCGGCGAGCGCGGCGCCGACCACGGCGCCCTCGCCATTGATCAGGTTGAACACGCCGGGCGGCACGCCGGCATCGTGCATCACCTCGGCCCACAGCGCGGCGCTGAAGGGCGAGAACTCCGAGGGCTTCAACACCATGGTGCAGCCGGCGGCCAGCGCCGGCACCACCTTGGCGGCCACTTGGTTGATGGGCCAGTTCCACGGCGTGATCAGCGCGCACACGCCCACGGGTTCGTGCACCAGGCGCGCAGGACCCTGGCGCTCCTCGAACTTGAAGCGTTGCAGCACCTCGATCATGGCCTTGATGTGGCCCGTGCCCACGCCGGCCTGGCCGCCCTTCGCGAGCTTGATCGGCGCGCCCATCTCGGCGCTGATGGCCGCCGCGATGTCGGCATAGCGTTTCTTGTACTGCTCCAGGATGCGTTTCATCAGCGCGAGGCGTTCCTCGCCGGTGGTGCGCGAGTAGCCCTCGAAGGCGCGCTTGGCCGCGGCGACGGCACGCTCCACGTCCTTCGCTCCACCCAGGCTGATGAGGCCCGCCGGCGCCTCGGTGGCCGGGTTGATGACCTGGAATTCCTTGCCCTGCAAGGGATCGACCCATTGGCCGTCGATGTAAAACTTTCGATAATCGTAAGACATGGCGAACACCTCGCGGGGCCTGGAAAAGCGCTCATTTTACCTGGATGTGGGCGCTTGCGGACGGCCGCCCGCAGCGCGTGCACCGGCCCGCGATTCCCAGGGCCGAGAAGCCGCTACTTCGGCGCGGGCGGCTGTGACCTCGCGGGGCGAGGCGGGCTCCACGGAGTGTCCGGGTTACAATGCCGGCATGAGCACGTCTATGGCCTTCAAAACACGGGTGGAAACGCTGTCCGCTCACCGCGACACGCGCGGCAGCCTGTTCGAACCGCTGAACGTCGAGGAACTAGCCCGGCAGCGCAACACCCACGTGGTGCTGACCCAGCCGGGCCAGGTACGCGGCAACCACTGGCACCGGCAATCGACGGAAATGACCGTGGTAGTGGGACCCTGCCGTGTGCGGCTCAAGGAGGGCGAAACCTTGCGCGACGTGGACGTGCCGGCCGGCGAGGCTTGGCGCTTCACGTTGCCACCGGGCGTGGTCCACGCCTATCAGAACACGGGCAAGAGCACCATGCTGCTGATTTCCTTCGCCAGCGAAGTGCATGATCCGGCCAACCCGGACACGGTGCGGGAAGTCATCCTGTAGCAGCCAGCGAGCACTGCCTGCCGAGTGCGGCTCAGAGGCGGACCGAAAACTGCAGCGGAATGCCGGCGATCTCATAGCCGCGCTTGAAGTCGCGGATATGTTTCTCCATCCAACTGCGGGCCTCCTCGCGGCGCCGCTTGCGGATGGCGGCGATCATGGCCGATTGCGCAGTGCGGATGCGGGCGCGGGATTGCGGCACGGCATCGACCATATGCGACAGAATGGGCACGAGCAGTTCGTTCAGCGGTGCCTGCGACATGGCCAGCACCGGATTGCCGCTGGCCACCGCCACGGCGGCGAAAAATTCCACCACGGCGGCCACGCAGGCCGGCGTGTCGGCCTGCGCGGCCGAAAATTTCTCGCCGGCGGCGCCGAGCGCGGCGAGATCCTGGTCGGAGCGGCGCTGGGCGGCGAGCTCGGCCGCGGCCGGCTCCAATGCCATCATGGTCTCCCACAAATCCAGGAAGGTCACATCGTGCAGCGCCATGGCGCGGCTCACGCCCGAGCTGACCTGCTCGGGCCGGGGGAGCGTGACGCGCAGGCGCTTCTCACCGCGCTGGCGGCCGAGCAGGCCGTGGGTCTCGAGCTCGCGAATCGCCTCGCGCACCGTGGAGCGGTTGACGCCGAACTGGCGCGCCAGATCGGTTTCGGAAGGCAGGGCATCGCCGGCCCGCAGCTCCCGCTCCACGATCTTGCGCTCGATGGCATTGGCCACCTGCCGGTAGGCTGGATGCACCTCCACCGGTTCGAACAAATCGTTCACGGCGCATCACCGAACAGTTCGCGGCCGACGAGCATGCGGCGGATCTCCGAGGTGCCGGCGCCGATCTCGTACAGCTTGGCATCGCGCAGCAGGCGCCCGGTGGGATAGTCGTTGATGTAGCCGTTGCCGCCCAGCAGCTGGATGGCATCCAGCGCCACGCGTGTGGCGGCCTCGGCGCAGTACAGGATGCAGGCCGCGGCGTCCTTGCGCGTGGAGGCCTTGCGGTCGCAGGCCGCGGCCACCGCGTACGCGTAGCCGCGGCAGGCGTTGAGCGCCGCGTACATGTCGGCCAGCTTCCCCTGCACCAGCTCGAAGGTGCCGATGGCGCTGCCGAACTGCTTGCGCTCGCGGCTGTAGGCCAGGGCCACGTCCAGCGCGGCGGCCATCAGTCCCAGCGGTCCACCGCACAACACCAGCCGCTCGTAGTCGAGGCCGCTCATCAGCACTCGCACGCCCTCGTTGAGCTTGCCCAGCAGATTCTCGGCCGGCACTTCCACGCCGTCGAACACCAGTTCGCTGGTGCTGGAGCCGCGCATGCCGAGCTTGTCCAGCTTCTGCGCGGGCTTGAAACCCTTGAAACTCTTTTCGATCAGGAAGGCGCTGATGCCGCGCGGACCCGCGGCGGGGTCGGTCTTGGCGTATACCACCAGCACGTCCGCGTCCGGCCCGTTGGTGATCCACATCTTGCGGCCCTCGAGCACGTAGCGATCGCCGCGCCGCTCGGCCTTGAGCTGCATGGACACCACGTCCGAGCCCGCGCCGGGCTCCGACATGGCCAGCGCACCCACGTGCTCGCCGCTGATGAGCCGCGGCAGGTAGCGCCGTTTCTGTTCGGTATTGCCGTTGAGCGCGATCTGGTTGACGCACAGGTTCGAGTGCGCGCCGTAGCTCAGGCCCACCGAGCCCGAGGCCCGCGAGATTTCCTCCATCGCCACCAGGTGCGCCTGGTATCCAAGGCCCGTGCCGCCGTCGGCCTCCGGCACCGTCATGCCCAGCAGGCCCAGCTCGCCGAGCCGCGGCCACAGATCGCGGGGAAATTCGTTGCTGCGGTCGATCTCGGCGGCGCGCGGGGCGATCTGTCCTTGCGCGAAGCGGCGCACCTCGTCGCGAACGGCATCGATGGTCTCGCCCTGATCGAAATTGAATTCGCGATATGCGGCGGCCATTGTCAAAACCTCATTTTGTGTTAGATAATCCGACCGTCCGACAATTATGCCCAAACCGGACCGGGGTGACAATCGTGTTATTGCCTTCCAACATCGACGTGCGATCGGCCGAATTCACCGCCAACCGCACGCACATGCACGGGCTGGTCGACTCCCTGCGTGCGGAAATCGCGCGCAAGGCCACCGGCGGGCCGGAGGGGGCACGTCAGAAGCATCTGGCGGCCGGCAAACTCCTGGTGCGCGATCGCATCCGCCTGTTGCTGGATACCGGCTCGCCCTTCCTGGAACTGTCCGCGCTCGCCGCCAACGGCCTGTACGGCGATGAAGTCGCCGGCGCGGGGCTGGTCACCGGCATCGGTCGCGTCATGGGACGCGAATGCATGGTGGTGGCCAACGACCCAACCGTGAAGGGCGGGACGTATTACCCGCTCACCGTGAAGAAGCACCTGCGCGCGCAGGAGATCGCCGGCGAGCACCGCGTGCCATGCATTTACCTGGTGGAAAGCGGCGGGGCGTTCCTGCCGTTGCAGGACGAGGTATTCCCCGACCGCGATCACTTCGGCCGCATTTTTTACAACCAGGCGGTGCTGTCCGGCCGTGGCATCCCGCAGATCGCCGTGGTGCACGGCTCCTGCACCGCGGGCGGCGCCTACGTGCCGGCCATGTCCGAGCACGCCATCATCGTACGCAACCAGGGGCGGGTGTTTCTCGGCGGACCGCCGCTGGTGCGCGCCGCCACCGGCGAGGAAATCGACGCCGAAGCTCTGGGCGGGGCCGACGTGCACTGCCGGCAATCCGGCGTCACCGACTACTACGCGCAGGACGACACCCATGCGCTGGCGCTGGCGCGACGCGCCGTGGCCTCGCTTCGGCCAGCCGCCGGTGGCGCGCCACCCGTGGCGCCACGCCCGCCGCTGTACGATCCCGCCGAGCTGTATGGCATCATCCCGGCCAGCACCCGTAAGCCCTACGAAGTGCGCGATATCATCGCGCGGCTGGTGGACGCCTCCGAGCTGGATGAGTTCAAGGCGCTGTATGGCGCGACGCTGGTGTGCGGTTTCGCGCGCATCGGCGGCTACCGGATCGGAATCCTGGCCAACAACGGCATCCTGTTTTCGGAAAGCGCCTTGAAGGGCGCGCACTTCATCGAGCTGTGCTGCCGCGAGGGCACGCCGCTCCTGTTCCTGCAGAACATCACCGGTTTCATGATCGGCCAGAAGGCCGAGGCCGGCGGCATCGCCAAGGATGGCGCCAAGCTCGTGACAGCGGTGGCTTGCGCCGCCGTGCCCAAGCTCACCGTGGTCATCGGCGGCAGCTTCGGCGCGGGCAATTACGCCATGTGCGGTCGAGCTTACGCGCCGCGCTTCCTGTTTCAGTGGCCCAATGCACGCACCTCGGTCATGGGTGGTGAGCAGGCCGCATCGGTGCTGGCCACCATCCGGCGCGATGCGCTGGAGCGGACCGGCAAACAGTTGAGCGCGGAGGAGGAGGAGCGCATCAAGGCGCCGGTACGCGAACAATACGAGCGGCAGGGCAGTCCCTTCTACGCCTCCGCACGCCTGTGGGACGATGGCGTGATCGACCCGCTCGATACGCGGCGCATCCTCTCCCTGGCGCTGTCGCTGGCGGCCACGCAACCCACCCAGGACACGCGCTTCGGCGTGTTCCGCATGTAGGGGCTTCGACATGATTCAACGCCTGATGATCGCCAACCGCGGCGAGATCGCCTGCCGGATCGCGCGCACCGCTCGCAACCTGGGGCTCACCAGCATCGCCGTGTACTCGGACGCCGACCGTGGCGCGCGCCATACGCGAGAATGCGACGAGGCCTTTCACTTGGGCCCCGCGCCCGCGGCGCAGAGCTATCTGGACATCGGCCGAATGATCGACACGGCGCGGCGCGCCGGCGCGCAGGCCATTCATCCCGGCTACGGCTTTTTGTCCGAGAACGCGCAGTTCGCGCAGGCCTGCGCGGACGCCGGCCTGATCTTCGTGGGACCGCCGGCGGCAGCCATTCGCGCCATGGGCTCGAAAAGCGCCGCCAAGGCGGCCATGGCCGCCGCGGGCGTGCCGGTGGCGCCGGGCTATCACGGCGAGGATCAGAACCTCGAGCGGCTGCTGGCCGAGGTGCAGCGCATCGGCTTTCCGGTCATCGTCAAGGCCAGCGCCGGCGGCGGTGGCAAGGGCATGCAGGTCATCGAGGAAGCGGGCCAGGCGCGCAGCGCCATCGAGAGCGCACAGCGGCTGGCGCGTACCGCCTTTGGCGATGACCGGATGCTGCTGGAGCGTTACTTCCGACGGGCGCGTCACGTGGAAGTGCAGGTATTCGCCGACGCGCACGGCGAGGTGCGCGCCCTGTTCGATCGTGATTGTTCGGTGCAACGGCGCCATCAGAAAGTGGTGGAGGAGGCGCCGGCGCCAGGCTTACGGCCGGAAGTTCGCACCGCCATGGCCGAAGCGGCCTGCACGGTGGCGCGCTCGGTGGGCTACATCGGCGCCGGCACCATCGAATTCCTGCTTGATGAGCAGCAGGGCTTTTATTTCATGGAAATGAACACCCGCCTGCAGGTGGAGCATCCGGTGACCGAGATGATCACCGGCCTGGACCTGGTCGAGTGGCAATTGCGCGTGGCGCGCGGCGAG
>JAFEGC010000138.1 GCA_018240265.1 Pseudomonadota bacterium
GCATGCGTGTACAGCAGATGCGCCCTGCCCAGCAGGAATCCCAGCAGGTCTTCGGTGAACGGTCCGTTGCCGCCGGCCACCCCTTGCGCCGTCGACACCGCCGGCGATCGCGGACTGGCGATCGCATAGTTGCCCGTGACGTACAGGAGCGGCGCCTGCTCGGAGCGGTCGAACCCCAGCACCTCGCCCACCAGGATGATGTGATCGCCGCCGTCATAGGTGAAGCGCAGCCGGCACTGGAACCTGGCGCTGCAACCGCGCAGCAGCGGCGCCTCGGTCATCCCTCCATCTAAGTCCACGCCGACGAATTTGTCCTCGCCCTGCCGGGCGAAGCGGTTCGACAACGCCTGCTGCTCCGCCGACAGCACGTGCACATTCCAGTGGCGTGCCTGCATGAAGGCGGCGCAGGAACGCGCGGAACGGGCGATGCTCCACAGCACCAGCGGCGGATTCAGCGACACCGAGTTGAAGCTGTTGGCGGTCACACCCACCGGTGTACCGCCGGCATCGTGCGCGGTGACGATGGTCACGCCCGTTCCGAACATCCCGAGCGCGTGGCGCAGCGCCTTCGGATCGAGATCGGCTGGTTGCGACATGAATCTCCCCGAACGCCATCAACCCGAAAGGGTCGAAGGCAACTTAAAGAGCACCACTATCCTTCAGGAAGGAGTGCACCTGTCCCCACTTCTCGGCCGCCTGGGCGGTGAAATGATCACCCGCCAGGGCGCGCTGCCGGCTGCCCAGGTAATAACGCTCGTACAGCTCCACCCGACTGCCCAGCGCCGAGCCCGAGAAATCCCAGGCGGCGCGGAAAATACGCGTGCGCTCCTGCGCCGACATGCCGTTCGCGCCCGGCATGTAGCGATCCAACAACGCGCGCATGCGCGCATCGTCGAAGGTATCCAGGGTCGGCGTGACCAGCAGGTTGTGCGCGCCCAGCGTGTCGATGATGTCGTTCACCCGCAGCATCCACATAGGCATGAAGGTTTTGACGATGGCAAGGTCAGGATGCGGGAAAAACGCGCCCGAACCGGTATCGAAGGCACGCGTTTCGGCCGAGTGGATCGCCATGCGGGTCATTTGCAGGTAGCCGTAGATCTCGCCCAGCATCATGACCACGTCGGGGCGCTTTTCGTTGTTCTGCGCGCGGGCCATCTGCACGCACAGATCGTAGGCGAACTCGAGTTTCACCGCGGCGCGGATGGCGGTCTGTTGCAGCACGTTGCCGGGGAACACCGCCGGCGCGATGGCGTTGTAGACCTCGATATTGCCATCCACGAATACGCGCTCGTTGGGGACCTCAACGTTGTCGAAGATCACGAAGCTGTCCTGCTCATCGAAACGCGAGGAAAACGGCCGGTCGCGCACCGCCGCGTCCACCCCGTAGTGATCGCGACACACCTGGATGACGCCCTTGGTCTTCACCGGCACGGCGAATGCCAGGGCATACTTTTCTTCGCCCTTTTGAATCGGCGCGGCTGGGTACACGAAAATCTCGTCCGCGAACGGCCCCAACGTGGCCAGGAGCTTCGCGCCGGAGACGACGATGCGATCGCTGCGCCGCTCGGTGACGCGCAGCGTCAGATCCGCGTTCATGCCCGCGAGCTCGGGGATGCTGCGGTCGATGGCAGCGTGGATGATGGTGTGCGTCAGCGACAGATCGCCCTCGATCACCTCGCGGTGGAAGCGCTTCAGGTTGTCGTGATGGCGCATCTCGCCCTTGGCCCATATGTCGGGCCGGCCCGCCTGTCCGGACAAGGTGGTGTTGCAGTAATCCGGCGTGCGCCCGAGCATGCCGTAGGAGTAACGCGCCAGCCGCTCATAGCAGCGGTGGCGGGCGGTGAGATCCTCGCGGCTGCGCGGGATGATGAGGCTGGCGCTCATCGGTTGGCCGCTGACCGCATCGGTGACCAGGCAGTCCTCGGCATGGCGGTGCTGCCAGTCGTAGTAGCCGGCCATGCCGCGCAGTGAGCCCTGCAGTGCCGGTTCCTCCGTTACCTTCACCCTGCGCCCGTTCAGCCAGACCTCGCGCTCATCCGACAGGCCCGCCAAATACTGCTTGCTCGTTCTCGCCGTCATGTTCATGCCCCCGTTGGCGGCGCTCCCGCGGAACGCCCGATGAATACAAGTGTATTCATCATGGGCGGCACCCGCAAGCCGCGCTGCGGCAACGGCTCCTGCCATTTGGATAGGTAGCCGGTGTCTGGGAATTCGAATAACGTCACATGCACGGCCTGACGGGGGATGCCTGCTTTGAATACGTCACATGAAGTACGCGGTGGCACCGCACTGGTGCTGCTGACCTGCCTGATGTTTGCGCTGGGGCCGATCGCCGTCGATCTCTCGCTGCCGGGATTGCCGGCCATCCAGCAGGCCATAGGCTCGGCTACCGAACACGTCGAATTGACTCTGACCGCCGTACTGCTGGGCATGGCCGTCGGGCAGTTCCTGATCGGCGCGGTGGCGGATGCCTACGGCCGCAAAATCCCGCTGATCCTCAGCCTGGCCGTGTTCACCGCGGCCTCACTGGCCTGCGCGATGTCGCATGGACTGACCATGCTGGCGCTGGCCCGCTTCGTACAGGCGCTGGGTCTGGGCGTGGCGGTGGTCATGGCGCGATCCGTGGTCGCGGATGCCTTCGAAGGCCGGGCCGTGGCGCGCGTGTACTCCACCGCCGTGATGGCCACCGGTGTCGCCACGGTGCTGGCGCCGCTGGCGGGCGGGCGGCTGCTGGCCGCCTATGGCTGGCCCGTCCTGTTCTACGTGATGGCGGGCGTCGGGGCTTTGAGCATCCTGTTCATCGTGCCGTCCATACCGGAGACGCTGCCGCCGGCAAGACGTTCCCGCTCCGGCTTGGCGCACGTGCTCGGCGCCTACCTGGAACTGCTGCGCAATCGCCAGTTTTCCAGCGCCGCGATCATCGCGAGCTGCGCCGCCGCGGCACAGTTTGCCTACAACACCGGCGTTTCCTCCACGCTCATCGAGCGCTATGGGCTGACGCCGTCCACCTGCGGCGCGTACATGGCCGCCATCGCGCTCAGCATGGCGGTCTGCTCGCAGCTCAACGGCCTGGTGCTGCGCTGGTTCACCCCGGTGCAGATCCTGTCGGTGTCCGTACCGGCGGCGCTGCTCGCGGGCCTGCTGACGCTGGGCGCAGCCGTCAGTGGCGCGGGGGGCGTCAACGGCATCGCCGCCGCGCTGCTGCTCGACATCTCCACCATCGGCTTCATCATGCCCAACGCCATGGCCATCGGCATGATGTCGGCGGGCGCGCATCCCGGCGCCGCCTCCGCGCTGATCGGGGTGCTGATGTTCGCCTTCGGCACCATCGGCAGCGCCATCGTCGGCGCAGCGCACGATGCCGCCGGCCGCGCCATGGCAGTGGTGATCTGCGCCTGGGCCGCCGTCGGCCTGGCGCAGCTCCTGCGATTACGCCGCCCTTAAAAGCTGCACATCCCGCCGTCCACCACCAGATCGAAGCCGGTGATGAAAGAAGCATCGTCCGAGGCAAGGAACAGCACCGCCCGTGCTGCCTCCACCGGATCGCCCCAACGTTTCATCGGATTGATTTCCCGCACCGGCTCGCGCAGGGCTTCCATGCCCGAGCGCCCCAGGAGCGGTGTGTCGATCGGTCCCGGACTCAAACAGTTGACGCGTATCCCCTCGCCCACCAGTTCCACGCCGATGGTGCGCGCCAGCGAGCGTATTCCCGCCTTGGCGGCGGCGTAGTGGGTATTGTCGGGCAGCCCTCGGAAATGCCCGATGGATGAAGTGAGCACGATCGAGGAACCGCGCCGCAGCAGCGGCAGCGCCTTCTGCACCGCGAAGAACGGGCCGCGCAGATTCACGTTCATCATCTCGTCCCACTTCGCCACCGTCATCTGGCGCATCGGAATCGCACCGCCGATGCCGGAATTCACGAACAGCACGTCGATGCGGCCGAGGTCGCGTTTGATCTGCTCATAGACGCGATCCAGCCCTGCGAGGTCGGATATGTCGGCGCAGATGCCGAGCGCATCCGGTCCGATCTTCTGCAACGCGGCTTTGAGCGTGTCCGGATTGCGGCCGATGATCAGCACCCGCCCGCCCTCCTTGCGGAACTCGATGGCCGAGGCGAGGCCGATGCCGCTGTTGCCGCCCCAGATCACCACCTGCTTGTCTTTGAAACGCATTCGACGACTCCCGTGAGTGGATACGATGTTGGTGAATGAACTCGCTAGACAGACCCACGCCTGCGCCACGCTCCCGACAGCAGCAGGATGCCGGCCAGCACTGCGGCGGCGATGCCGGCGCAGCGGATCGCCGCGTCGATCGAGCGCAGTTCCTGCCGAGCGAGTTCGATGCCGATGGGCCCGGCGAACTGCCCGACGAACACGGCCGTGGTCCACAGTCCGCCCACCAGGCCCACCGACCGCGGCGGCGCATTCGCCATGGTGTGACTGAGCAGCGGCGGGATGAGCACGCCGATGCCGAGACCCGCCGCCGCTCCCCAACAAGCTGCCATCCAGGGTGATGTCGTCATCGCCGCAAACCCGAAACCGCAGGCGATCAGCAGAAAAGCCCCGACCTGCACCGGCCGACGCGGCAACCGGGTGGCGATGCCGCCCAGCGCCGTACCCAGCGTCAGCCCGAAGGCGCAGACTCCCACCATCAAGCCCACCAGGGCCGGATCGGTGATGCCGCGACCGTCGAACAGGAACGGAAAATCCACGATCAGCGCGCCAATCGACGCGGTAGCGAACATCAGCAGCAGACAGCTCCCCGTCACCGCGCGAACGTTGGCCGCACTCCACTGCTCACTGCCGCCGGCCGACGAGCGCCGATGATCCGGTTGATGCAGGTGACGCATCGCCAGCAGCAACAGCACCAGCGGCAACGCATACACCAGAAACGGGGCACGCCAGCTCAGCCGCCCGATCAGCCCGCCGCTCAGCAGGATCAGCAGACCGACAACGTTGGAACTTGCGACCTGGACCGACAGCCAGCGGACGCGCTCCGAGCCGTCGAAATACAGCGCGATCAGCGCCGAACTCATCGACATGGTGGTGGCTTCGCCGATGCCCATCACGAACCGGCTGGCGATGATGGCATCCAGGGACTGCATGAACACCGGCGCGGTGCCGGCGATGGAATACAGGAGCAATCCCGTCAGCAGGATGCGCCGGTGCCCGATGCGGTCGCTCAGATAGCCCATGAGCAGCGCCACCAGTGCCACCGCCAACGCCGGCGCGGTGGCCACCAGGCTGACGCGCGCTTGCACATGGGGGACCTGCGCGAACTGCCGCACCATCTGCGGCAACACCGGCGCCAGCAATCCGGCCGCGAACGCGGTGAGCCAGCTCATGGCGCACAGCAGCCACCCGATCAGCGGTCCGGCTAGCGTGCCCGCCGATGGCTCGATCAACGGTCGGACCATCGGCTCGACCAACAGCCCGGGCAACGGCCCGGCCAGCGGAGAATCTTCCGCCCCGCGCACATCATGCTGGCCCCTTTCCAATCGATCCCCGCTATTCGGTACTTTGCCAGACACTGTAAATGGCGCGGTCGAGGAATAGTCCCGCCTATTAGATAGGACAGGCGGTACGGGCCCTGGTCCAGGATAGGGGCTGGAGAATCTACGCCGCGGCAAAGCACTACCCGCCGATGTAACGAACGATCCAGGAGAACAGCGAGCATGAGCAACCCCGAGTTTCCCGATCTGCGCGGCCTGCCGTTCTACGACGAGCCCTCCACCTACCTGCTGATGGCGAACCGGCTGTGGGCCTGGGAATTTTCCGGCTGGAAGCCCGAGAGCCTGTCGTGGAAAACCGGCTGTTACATCCACGCGGGCCTGTCCGACAACCAGATGAATTTCACCGGACCGGACGTGCTGCGCCTGTTCGAATCGCTGTGCGTCAACAACTTCGAGACCTTCTCCATCGGCGCCATGAAGCATGCCGTGTTCTGTCTGGAAAATGGATTGATCGCCTCGCACGGCATCCTGCAGCGCAACTCGGAAGAAGAACTGCGCTTCTACGCCGGCGGGCCGTGGCCGGTGTACCACGCCATGAAAAGCAAACTCCGGGTGAAGGCGGAGATGCCGCGGTGGTACCTGTTCCAGGTGGCCGGCCCCACCAGCCTCGAAACGCTGGAACGCGCCGCCGGCGAAGACTTGAGCGACATCCGCTTTCTGCGCTTCCGCACTGCGAAGATCGCCGGCAAGGCGGTGGAGATCGCCCGCATCGGCATGTCGGGCAATCTCGCCTACGAGGTGCGCGGCCCCATCGAAGAAGGCGCGGCCGTGTACGACAGCATCTTCAAGGCCGGCAAGGACCTCGGCATCCAGCGCCTGGGGTGGCGCACGTATCTGGTGAATCACGTCGAGGGCGGCTTTCCGCAGATGACCTGGACCTTTTCATCCGCGATGCTCGAAGACGCCGGATTCGCGCAGTTCCTCGGCGGCAACCACCCGCCGTTCCAGATAACCGGCAGCGTGGACCCGGCCGACATGCGCGCCCGCTACCGCACGCCCGTCGAAGTGGGCTGGCAATCCACGGTGCGACTGAACCATGAGTTCATCGGACGCAAGGCCATCGAGGCCGAGATGGCCAAACCGCGCCGCACGGTCGCAACGCTGCGCTGGAACCAGGACGACGTCCTGGACATTCACCGCTCCCTGTTCGGCCAGGGGGAGCCATACCGCACGCTGGATCTGCCGACTACGCCGACCTGGAAGGATGGCATGCTGGCCCACGCCGATCATCTGATGAAAGACGGCAGGAGCATCGGTTATTCCTCGGGCACCATCTACAGCTACTACTTTCGCGAAGTGCTATCGATGGCCTGCATCGATGTCGAGCAGTCCGCCATCGGCAACGAAGTGATCGTGCAGTGGGGCGACCACGGCAGGCGCATCAAGAACGTGCGGGCGGTGGTCGAACGCTTCCCCTACCTGACCGAAGGACGCAACAACAAGCTCGACACGAGCGCCAAGGCATGAGCGACGCGCTCCCCGGCACTTCACGATCCGGAGTCGAGAATCAAAGCTGGATCGTCAGGCGCGACTTCGGCGGCCGCTATTATCCGGCCTGCATGGCGCATCGAGCCGGGCCCGATGCACCCGTCGCCGCGGACTCAAGCAAGGGTTCATCGCCGGACAGTTCCCCGAACGGAACGCGGAATTCCAGGCACTTCTGCTCGATCTTTACCGGCAAGGAAAACTGCGCGCGCAAAGTAA
>JAFEGC010000139.1 GCA_018240265.1 Pseudomonadota bacterium
CGCTACGGCATCTGGCCCAAGCACCTGAGGAAGTCACGCTGATGAACATTCCGCGCAAGGCCATTGGCGCTTCGGCACTCTCCGCCGCGCTGCTCATCGCCGGATTGCTGGCCACAGGTTTCGTGGCGCGGGCTCATGCCGAGACGCCGGTGCAGGCCGAAGCAGCGGCGCAGGCCGACGAGCAGACCATCCACTGGACCCGCGCCGCCGTGGCCGCTCCGGCGAATGCGCCGCGCGGCTTCGCCGAATATCACAATGCCTGCACGGTCTGTCATGGGCCCATGCCCGAACGGCCGGGCACGCGCGCCCTGGCGGCGAAATACCAAGGCACGATTCCGGCCCTGCTCGAGGAGCGCACCGATCTACAGCCCGAGTTCATTCGCATGATCGTGCGCAACGGCATCTCGCTGATGCCGATGTTCCGCAAGACCGAGCTGAGCGATGCGCAGTTGGACGCCATCGTCGCCTACCTCACCCGTCCGCGATCTTGAACCGGTTCGCGGCCTGCCGTATCGATTCTTCACCCACCAAAGGGCGTGCATGAAGACCGTCAAAGACAAGACCGCTTTCGTGACCGGCGGAGCCAGCGGCATCGGGCTGGGCATGGTCAAGGTATTCCTGCGCAACGGCATGAAGGTGGTGGTGGCGGACATCCGCCAGGACCATCTCGACGGCGCGCGGCGGGTGCTGTCGGCGGGCAGGGCCACGCACTTCATCCGGCTCGACGTCGCCGACCGCGACGCCTGGCAGGCCGCCGCCGATGAAGCCGAGCGCGTCTTCGGCCGGGTGCACGTGCTGTGCAACAACGCTGGCGTGGGTTCGCTGGGCGATGTGCGCAAGTTCACCTACTCCGACTGGGACTGGAATCTGCAGGTCAATCTCGGCGGCGCGATCAACGGCATCCAGACCTTTCTTTCACGGATGCTGGCGCACGGCGAGGAGGCGCACATCGTCAACACCTCCTCCATGGGCGCGCTCATGCCCATGCCGGGAGGCGCGGCCTACATCGCGGCCAAGTCCGCCATTTCCGGGCTGACCGAGGCGCTGCGTTGCGACCTGGACGGCAGCAACGTCGGCGTCACGCTGCTGATACCCGGCCCCACGCAGACCAACATCCATGAAGTGGCGCAGCTCCGACCGGAGAAATTCCGCGATTCGGGACTGCACGAAGTCGAGGCGGACCTGGCGCAGCGCAAGCCGCCGGCGGTGTGGCTGGACCCGGTGGTGGTGGGCGAGATGGTGTTGCAGGCCATCCTGCACGACCGGCTGTTCCTCATCACCCACAATGAATTCGTCGAGGGCGTGCGCCAGCGGTTCGAGGCGACCATGACCGGCTTCCCGCCGGGTCCGCCGGACCCGGAGAAGATTCGCCAGCTCGGCTTCGACGTGACCAATCGGGTGTACGCGCAAATCCTGCGCGACAAGTCCTGACAACAAGGGCGGCGCACTCCGCTCCCGGGCGCGCCACCCCATCTTCGGAGGCAGCATGCGCATTGAGCAGTTGTTCGACGTCAAGGGCCGCACGGCCATCGTCACCGGAGGCGCCAGCGGCATCGGGCTGGGCTATGCCGAGGCGCTGGCCGCCAACGGCGCCCGGGTCACGCTGCTGGACCTCGACCCGGTGCGCATCGACACCGAAGTGAAGCGTCTGCGCGACGCCGGCCTGGATGTTGCGGGCCGCGTGCTCGACGTCACCGACCACGCTGCGCTGGATCGCGCCGTCGATGACATCGTGGCGAGCTACGGCCGCCTCGATGCCGCCTTCGCCAACGCCGGCATCGACCCGGGACCGGGATACGTCGGCGACTGGGCCGGCGGCGAACGGCCACGCGTGACTGAAGGCGCCCTGGAAAACTACAGCGACCAGCGCTGGAACCGCGTCATCGATGTGAACCTCAATGGCATCTTCGCCACCGTGCGCGCCGCGGCGCGCCACATGCGCGCGCAGAAGCGCGGCAGGATCATCATCACCTCCTCCGCCGCCTCGCAGCGCGTCGAACCGGCCATCGGCGCGGCCTACATGGCCGCCAAGGCCGGTGTTGCGCATTTCATGCGCTGCGCGGCGCTGGAACTGGCGAGCCACCACATCTCGGTCAACGCCATCGCGCCGGGCATGTTCGCCACCAACATCGGCGGCGGCCACTCCAAGCTACCCGAGGTGCAGAAGGCGCTGTCCACGGTGATTCCGATGCACCGAATCGGCCTGCCGTCGGACATGTCGGGCCTGGCACTGCTGCTGGCCTCGGACGCCGGCGACTACATCACCGGGCAGGAAATCGTCATCGACGGCGGTCTGCTGCTGGGCCGCGTCGACTGAGCGTCGATCGTGTCAGTGCATGTCAATGCATGACAATGCGCGGTTGCTCGCCGCGGCACGTGGCGGTGCGCGTTCAGCGCTTGCGGCTCAAGTACCGCGCGATGGCTTCGACCTCGGCGTCGCTCAGCTCCGACTTGCGGAAGCGCGGCATCATCGCAAAGCCGTTGCGGATGTAATACCGCACGAACTCCGGCGTAAGGTCGGTGCGCTGCTCCAGGAGCGCTGGCAGCTTGTCGGCGTACTTGATCTGCAGCGAACTGGTGCCGGGACGATCCGGTCCCTCGCCGTGGCAGACCGCGCAGGCGCGCTCGAAGCCGGCCTTGCCCGGATCGGTGCCGGGCGCCACCGACTGCCAGGACCAGCTGATGGTGGGTTCCGCGGCGCGCGTCGATCCAGCGGGCACCGGTGCACGTGCCGGCGCCGCGGGCTCCGCGGCGCTTAGCGACCGCACGGGCTCCGCGGCATGCATCGGCTCCCCCGCCGCCACCAGTGCCGCCAGCATGGCCAGCGCGAACAGCCGGCTCATACACGCCCCCGCAGATGCTTCGGCCAGATGCCGTAGCGGCCGGCGGAGAGGATGCCGTTAGGGTCCACCGCATCCTTCAGCCGCTCATGGAATCGCCGCAGCGCGTGGTCGTTGAAGCTGTAGAAACCCATGCCCTTGTCCATGAAGGCAGGGTGGATGCGGTACTCGCCCCAGCCGTGCTCGGCCGCCACATCCATCAGCCGCGCGAAGCCCTCGCGCGCCTTGGCGTTGGCCTGCGCATCGCGCCCGACGGGGATGGCATAGATGAGGCAGGCTGCACGCAGGTGATAGAGCAACAGACGGCCGCCCAGCGGCGCGATGCCATGCGACTGGCAGATGCGGTCGAACAGGTCCTGCGCCTCGCGCACCGTCCTGCCGTCCAGCGGCACCACCGGCGAAAAGTCGATGTGCCCTTCGAACAGCGGCGCGCCCGGCGCGAAGCGCGAGGTGAAGTAGGACAGGTTGGGAATTCCCACCCGGGGCTTGTCCGGCACCGTCGCCACCTGCTGTTCGGTGAGCGGAAAATGCAGGCAGGCCAGTTCGCGCACGCGCGCGCCGGAGATGCGTTCGAGCCGCGAGCGGATATGCGCCAGCTTGGCGCGAATCACATCTTCCGGACCGTACAGCGAGAATGGCGCCGACCAGCAAGCAACGCCGGTGCGTCGCGCATAGTCGTCCAGCGCCGGCACACGGCGTTCGCTCCAGTCGGCGCGCAGCTTGGCCAGCTCCGGTCCCATGGGATAGCCCGTCACCGGACTCTCGACCAGCAGTTGCGAGGAGATCAGGTCCGCATAGCTCAGCTGCGCCAGCGTGTCGATGAAAGCCGGTCCGTCGTCATGGCGCGGCGCCTCGGCAACTAGGTATAGCGCGCACTCGGGTTCGGGCATCAGCCAGAAGCCCATCTTGGTGACCACGCCGAAGTTGGACTGCGCGAACAGGCCGTCCACCATCGGGCCCATGCCGTAGCGGAATTGCTGCCAGGTTTGCGCATTGGGTAGCGCACCCATGCCGGTGCGCAGCAGTTCGCCATCCGCCAGCACCACCTCCATGCCGCAATGCGCCTCGAAATGATCGCGGTACGGCGCATTGGTATAACCCGCGCCATGATCGAGGGAATTGCCGATCAGCCCGCCCCAGCCCGGATCGGGGCAGTCGATCCACAGCTTGAGCTTGTGCCCCTGGATGTAACGATACAGATCGAAGTAGCTGACGCCCGGCTCCACCAGCGCAAACGCATTGCGCTCGCTGACCTCGAGGATGCGGTTCATGCGCTTGAGGTCGAGTATCACGCTGCCCGAATAAGCAGGAGCCGAGCCGCCGTAGGTCAGGTTCTTGCCGGTGGAAATAGTGTACACCGGAATGCGCGCTTGGTTGGCGATACGCAGGATCTGCTGCACCTGTTGCACGCTGTCCGGCGCCACCACGGCCGAGGCCACGCGCTCCGCCGCCTCGCCATACAGCGGCGAGTAGGAGTCGCGATAAGTGTCCAGGTCCTGCGGTGTGGTCCACACCCAGTCCTCGCCCACCACGCCTCTCCATTGTCGCAAGGTTTGTTCGAAGCTGGCGGTGGAAACTCCGGGAGGTGTCGTCATGGCATGTCCGAAGTGGCCGGTCGATTGCTTCAGTATGGCTTGGAATCGATCGCCTGCAATAGCTGCACCTGCGGCGGCTCCACCAGCAGCGGCATGATGTCGATGCGGTACTGCTTGTAGTGCGCGGTTTCGCGATGCGCCGCCGCCGCGGCCTCGTCGGCGTAATGCTCCACCAGATTGAACAGCGCGGCGCCACTACCGTCGGTGGAGCGGAACAGATCATAGCGCCGGTTGCCGGGCTCGGCTCGCGTGGCCGCCACCATGCTGCGCAGGATGGCTTCCACTTGTTCGTGACTGCCGGGCTTGGGGGTGAAACGAACCACGACCAAGGGTGCTTTCATCGCAGAATTCTCCAAAGATGACGCGGTGGCTCAGACCACCGAGGTGATGACGAGATCGGACAGCCGCTGGAAGCGTTCGATGCTCTGGCCTTCCACCATCACGCCATGCGACAGGAACACGAAGGTCACCTGGTGCAGCGGATCGATCCAGTACAGCGCCGAACCCTGGCCGTGCTGGCCAAAGGTCTGGGGAGAGGTCAGCGTGCCGAACTGGTGGTGGCACATGGCTGTGCCGCGCAGGAACACGCCGAGGCCGGAATACGCGGGCATCGCGTCCCAGCCGCGCTGCACGGCATTCTTGCCGTGCAGCTGGTTGATCTTTTCGCCGGTGCGATTGATCTGCATCTGCGCGGTGGTGACCGGCGAGAGCACGCGCGCGCCGTCCAGTTCGCCGCCCCGGCGCAGCATCTCGGCCAGGCGGAACAGATCGCCGGCGGTGGTGGAAATGCCCACCCACGGCATCTCGGCGTCCTCCTCCTCGAAGGCGCCGTCGGTGCCGTAGTTGCTGTGCCCCAGGTGCTTCAGCGGTGATTTGTCGAACAGCCACACCGGCTTGATGTGCCGCTCGCGCAGGTCGCGCCGCAGGCCCACCGAAGTGTCCTTCATGCGCAGCGGCGTCAGCAGTTCCTCCTGCGCGATGTCGCGGAAGCGGCGCTTCTTCGGGTCGGCGCGGCGCACCATTTCGCCCAGCAGGCAATGGTTCACGGTGGGGGAATAGCTGGCCTCGACCCCGGGTTCGGATTCACAGTGGATGGACTTGCAGATCGCCTCGATGACCTCGTCCAGCCGGTCGATGTACATGCCCGGCACCGGCGTGAAAGTCATGGGCAGACCCGACTGGTGGGTCAGGAGCTGGTACGCGGTGATGTTCTCGCGGCGCCCGCCGCGAAACTCCGGGATGAGCTCGGACACCTTGGTGGTGAGGGAGAACCAGCCACGCTCGATCGCGGCCAGCGACAGCACGCTGGTAAAGGATTTGCTGACGGAAAAAATGCTGTACACCGCGCCTTTTTCCAGCGCACGCTCGCGCTGCGCGTCGCGATGGCCGAAAGCCTCGTGCAGCGCCACCTGGCCGTTGCGCGCCACCACGATTTCCGCGCCGTAATGCCGCCCCGCATCGATGTAGCCCTGGATGAAGGCTCGTACCCGCTCGATGCGCTCCGGCGACATGCCGGCTCTTTCCGCTGCTTCGTTCATTGCTGGTTCCACCTGTGACCGACCGGGAGCATCTTGCCGCAGCCGCGCGGCGGTGGGTCCTATCCTGTCGGCAGGGTCCAGGATGCCGCGCGGCCGCGCGTGCCCGAGCCGCGGCAGACGCCGCTCATTCCGCGGCCGCGATCACCATGTCGGACAGGCGCTGGAAACGCTCGATGTTGTCGGCTTCGTGCAGCACGCCGGCGGACAGCATCGCGAAGCACAGCTCGCGTGCCGGATCGACCCAGACCACACCGCTCCCCGCGCCCTGATGGCCGTGCGTACGCGGGCTCGCCAGCGTGCCGAACTGGTGCCGGCAGATGGCCTCGCCCCGCAGGAAGAACCCCAACCCGATATAGGCGGGCGCGATTTCCCAGCCGCGCGTGAATCCGAGCTGGCGCAGCAGCTCGTTGGGCTTGTCGCCGGTGCGATTGATGGTGGCCTGCTCCAGCAGGGCACGCGAGACGATGCGCTTACCGTCCAAGCTCCCTCCTCGCCGCAGCATCTGCGCATAGCGCAGCAGGTCGGGCACGGTGGAGATCGCCCCCACCCAGGGCATTTCCGCATGCTCCTCCTCGAACGCGCCGTCCGGGCCGTAGTTGCTGTGTCCCAGATGCTGCGCGGGCACGTTGCCGCGCAGATCCGGCACCACGTGCCGGGGCTTGAGGTCGGCGCGCACACCGAGCGCGGTGTCCTTCATGCCCAGCGGCGTGAACACCTCATCGACCATGAGCTGGCGGATCGAACGCTTCTTCGGGTCCAGCCGGCGCATCGACTCCGCCATCAGCACATGCGCCACCATCGGCGAATAAGTCACGCGCTCGCCGGGCGGGCACTCGCAGTGCGCGAGCTGCAGCACCTGCGGCAGCACCTCCTCGAAGCGGTCGATGTACTGGCCGGGACCCAGGGTGAAAATGGCCGGCAAGCCCGAGCTCTGCGTCAGCAGATGGTAAAAGGTCACGCTCTGGCGCAGCCCGCCGCTGAATTCCGGGATCACCTCGGACACGCGCGTGGTGAGCGCGAGCTGACCTCGGTCGATGGCCTTGAACACCAGCAGGTTGGTGAAGGCCTTGGTGATCGAGAACACCGAGAACACCGAATCCTGCTCCAGCGGCCGCCGTCCGGCCCGATCGCCGCAACCCACGGTCGCAAACCAGGCCGGCGCTCCGCCGCGCGAAACGCCCAGCACGGCGCCGTAGTAGGAGCCACCCGCCACGTCGGCTTCAACCGCCGCCTT
>JAFEGC010000013.1 GCA_018240265.1 Pseudomonadota bacterium
CCAGCGCCAGGGCATCCAGCAGGGGATCGACCAGAACAAGCGCGCGCTGGCCGCAGCCGGTGCCAAGAACAAGTCGGAAATCCAGGACAAGCTGGCCGAACTCCAGGGCGAGTTCGACATGGTAAGCGCGCGACGCAACCTGCTGGACACGATGAGCGAGTTCACCAATCAGAACGATACGCAGGGCGCGCGGGCCAGCGCGCTGAAGGCGCAGATCGACGCCATCGCCGCCTCGATTCCCGCGCTCGGCACGACTGGCGGCGCCGGCGCCGCGGTCGCCGCGGCTACGGCCAAGGGCATCGCCGAGTCCGCCGCGCCGGCGCGGCAAGGTATCTGGGAACTCGGTGTCAACGTGCTGCGCTTGTCGCGCAAGATCGGCACCATCGGCGCGATCGATCAGCGCACGGCGGCGCTGCAGGCGACCTTCGAGAAAATCCGCACACCGCCGCTCGAACGGCTGAAGGCGCTGGGCGCCCGCGGTGAGCAATTGGCGCAGGAGGCCGACTCGGTGCGCGGCCCGGCGCTGCGCGGCGTGCGCGACCAGTTCGACACGCTGGCCTGGTTGTTCAAGCAAACTTCCGACATTCTCATTCCACTGTCCAAAGAAGAGGTGCTGCTCAAGCAGTACCGGCACAACCTGGGCAGTTGGCGCACCGCCCTGCAGGGGCAGTACCGCGAGGCGCTGAAGGCGCTTGGCGTGCGCGTGGGGATTCTTGCGCTGCTGCTGGCGGGTGTATTCGCCATCGCCGAGCTATGGCGGCGCGCGGTGTTCCGCTACGCGCAGGAGGCACGCCGCCGCACGCAGCTGCTGCTGGTGCGCCGTATCGCGCTGTGGGCGCTGGTGCTGGTCATCGTCGGCACCGCCTTCGCCAGCGAGCTCGGTTCGCTGGTCACCTTCGCCGGGCTCATCACCGCTGGACTCGCGGTGGCCATGCAGAGCATCCTGGTGTCCGTGGTCGGGTATTTTTTTCTCATCGGCAAGTACGGCATCCGCGTCGGCGACCGGGTGCAGATCGGCAATGTGACCGGCGAGGTGATCGAGCTGGGTCTGGTGCGCATGCACCTGATGGAGCTCAACGACCGCGGCGTGCTGGGCCCGACGGGCAGAGTGGTGGGCTTCGCCAATTCCATCGTGTTCCAAACATCCGGTGGCTTGTTCAAGCAGATACCCGGCGTCAACATCGCCTGGCACGAAACCACGGTCAAGCTGCCGTCGGGGTGCGACGCGGAAGCGGTGAAGGGGCGGATGCTGGAAGTGGTCGGCCGCATCATGCAGCAATACAAGGTGGAGATCGATCGCCAGACCAACGAGATTCGCAAGACCACCGCCTCGGAACTCGCGGCCGAAACCAAACCGCACGTGCAGCTCAAGTTCTCCACCGAAGGCGTGGAGGCGCATGTGCGCTACCCGGTGCAGTTCACGCAGGCGGCGGAGATCGACGAGCGGGTGTCCCGGGAATTGTTGGCGGTGGTGTCGGAGGGGGTAGCGGCGAAGGATTAGCCAACTGCCCAGCGCACCGGCGCCCACGGATCATGCGCGTGCGCGATGCTCACCATTGAAGCAAACACCAGCACCGCCGCGACGAAGCACAGGATTCTCACGTGCTGTGAACGTGCGCTTCGGAGTGCGAACATGCCCAGCACGATGTACACCACCAGCAAGATCAACTTGGCGTTGAGCCAGCCGTTGGCGAACATGGCGTGGGGAAGCAGCACCACCAGCAGCAGCGCGGCGGTGAGCAGCACGGTGTCGATGCCAAAGCTCGTGTACCGCAGCCAGGTCTGCAGAGGCCACCGCTGTCCGGCGATGACGCCCAGTCCGCGCAGGAAGAAGATACTCCCGCTGAGCATCACTGCCGTCATATGTACCCATTTGATCGGCAGATAGAACGGTTCCATGAATGCCTGGCCGGGGGGCTCCGTCGACGCGTGGGGCAAGATAGATCCAGACGGGGGGCTCAGCCGTCCCGCCACTGCGGCGCGCGTTTTTGCAGGAAGGCGTCGATCCCCTCGGCGGCGTCCGGCAGCTCCAGGTTGCAGGCCATGGTGCCCCCGGCCAGCTCGTAGGCGCGGTCCAGGCCCATGTCCACCTGCTCGTAGAAGGTTTTCTTGCCCAGGCCCACGACCGCGCGGCTGCGCGCGGCGATACGGGTGGCGAACTGATCCACGACCCCATCGAGCTGCTCGGCCGGCAAGGCGCGGTTGATGAGGCCCCACTGTTCGGCCTGCGCGGCGCTGAACATCTCGCCGGTGAGCAGCATTTCCATGGCGCGCTTGCGGCCGATGTTGCGCGCCACACCCACCGCGGGCGTTGAACAGAATACGCCGATGTTGACGCCGGGCAGGGCGAAGGTGGCCGTGTCGGCTGCGAACGCCAGGTCGCACATGGACACCAGCTGGCAGCCCGCCGCGGTGGCAATGCCCTGCACGCGCGCGATGATGGGCTGTGGAATGCGGGTCATGCGCACCATCAGCCGGTTGCAGGCATCGAATAACCCCTGCTGCCAGGCCGCATCGCCCGCATGCGCACGCAGTTCCTTGAGGTCGTGCCCGGCGCAGAAGCCCTTGCCCTCGGCCGCCAGCACGATGACCCGCGCCTGGGTGTCGGTGGCGAGTCGCGCAAAGGCGGCGTCCAGCGCCTCGATCATGTCCAGCGACAGCGGGTTGAAGCGGCCGCCGCGGTTCAGGGTCAGGCGGACGATGCTGCCGTCGCGCCGTTCGAGGACGTAGGGGGTGTCTTGGATTTGATCGGGGGCTGCGCTCATGGGGGGGCCGCTAGGGTTGGTGGCTGAGACCGGCGATCATAAATCGGCGCGGGGGAAAGCAAAAGCGCCGGCCCGCCTACCGCGGTGCGCCGGCGGGGTCGATCAGCACGTACATGAGGGTGGCATCGGACAGCGCCGTGGTGGCGTGCGCCTCCGTGGGGCTGGACACGATCACCGAGTCGGCCTCGATGACGCGGGAGCCGTCGGCGGTATCCACCTGCACCCGGCCGCTGACCAGGTAGGCGATCTCATGCCGCGCGCCGGCGCGCAGGCCTTCCGCCGGGCTGCGGGTGCCGGCACCGATGCGCACCATGCCGATCTGCGCGCTTTGCGCGCCGTGCAGGGCCACGGTTTCCATGGGCCGCAGATCGTAACTGCCGGCGAGCGCGGGCGCGGGGTGAATCTTGGTTTTCATTGCTTTGCAAACCTGATGATGAGCCATAGGACCGAGGCCACCGCCACCGAGTCGAGGCAGGCGATGCCGGTGAGATGGAGATGATCGTTCATTCCCAGGTAACCGACCAGGGTGCCGCCTATCCAGGCCACGGCGGCCGGCAGGCGCAGCGACACGGGCGAAGCTCTCTCAGCGGGCGATTGCGTTCGCCACACCAGCAGCATGTGCAGCACCAGGATGGCGCCGATGGGAGGCAGGGTCACGCCCAGCGCCGACAGAAAGGGCAGGTAATGTTTTTCCGCATGCAGCAGCGCAAGCACCAGGCCCACGCCGGCAGCGGTCACCACCACCGCCGGCAGACGGAAGCGCCGCAGCTCGTTGGTCAGGCTCAGGCTCCCGGAGTACAACGAGGCCCCGCCGTCGATCAGCGCGCCGAGCGCGAGCAGGGCCAGCGCGGGAATGCCCACGCCGGCTGCGATCATGACCGCGATCAGATTGGGCGCGCCGCAGCGCGCCGCCGGCAGCGCGGTGAAGGTGAGCACCAGCGGATAGGCCACGCCCAGGGCGAGGCTGGAGGCGATGCCGGCGTGCGCGGGCCGTCGCACGAATCGTGAGTAATCGGGCTGGATCAAAATCCCCACGATGTCGCCGCCGACGATGGCGGAAATCGCGGCGCCCAGGCCGAGCGCCGGCGCCGCCGCCTGCGCTGCCTGCGCAGCTGTAACACTGGCATCGCCGCAGCCTCGATACAGCGTCCAGCACAGCAGCGCTGCGAGCACCGGGGCGATCACCTTGCCGACGGATTCCAGCCCGTGCACGCCGCGCAGCGTGACGGTGGCGATGGCCACGGCCGCGACTGTCTCGATCAGCGCGCTCGGTACGCTCACGTGATACAGGCGCTGGATGGCATCGCCGAGCGTCGTGCCCAGCACGCTCAAGATCACCGCCGCCCAGCCCAGCAGGCACACCGCGAGCAAGGTCTTGACCACGCGGCCGCCGGCGAGGCCGAAGGCATGGTCAGACATCATGGCGAGATTCATGCGCGTGCGCGCGCCGGCGTAGGAAGTCAGCGCGGCCAGCACGCAGCAGATGAGACCCGCCGACCAGAATGCCGTGCGTGCGTCTTCGAAGCCCAGGCTCCCGGCGATTTGCGCGGACAGCGCATACGCGGGCAGGCCGCACAGCGTGCCGGTGACGATGAAGAACACCTCCGTGGCGCTGCCCAGCTTTTCCTCGGGGACGGCCTCGTGAACGTAGCCTTCCGCGATGAAGCCTTCTTGCTCTGCCATGGTCGTTCTTGTACTGCTCGCGTGAAGTAAGCCGGCTCAATCGAGCGCGTGGGGATAGTGCCGGCGGGCGAATTCCCGGGAGATGTAGCCTTCGCGCAGGTCGCGCTCGACCGCTTCGCGTGAACGCCGCGAGGGCGGGCCATAGCCGCCACCGCCGCCGGTGGTCAGTTCGAGCACGCCGTCCTTCGGCACCACGAAGCGCGTGGTCTTCGGCACCTCGACCACGCGGCCGTCGGGCAGGCGCACGCGCGCGCCATTGGCCCGCGCCTCACCGCCGCCCGCCAGACCCCAGGGCCGATTGCGGGTACGTTCGCACACGGTGGTGATGTTGGTCGGTTCCAGCATGCGGAATTGCAGGTCGATGCCGGGACCGCCGCGATATTCGCCGGGTCCGGCGGAGTCCTGCGCCAGCGCCAGCTTCTCGATCATCCAGGGATTGCGCGCCTCCCATACCTCGATGGGCGTGAAGCGCGTCGCCGACTCGGCGATGTGCAGCATGGTGCCGCCATCGCCGCCGTTCCACGCGCCTTGGCCGGTGGGATGCGGAGCGCCGTCGGCCCAGGGCTCACCGGTTGCGGCGCGCCGTCCCCACCAGACCACCGAGCAGATGCAGCCGCCACTGGACGCGGGCACCGCTTCGGGCACCGCGGCGGCGATGGCGCGGTAGATCACCTCGATGGCCTGCAACGCCGGCCAGCCGTACAGGAAGCAGGGCGCTGGCGGTTGCGGGTGGAACATCGTGCCGGGCCGCGTCACCACGCTGATCGGCCGGAACAGTCCCTCGTGGGGCGGTTCGCCGAAGCCCGCCAGCATGGTGATGGCGACGCGACTGGCGGCGATGGTGGAGGGCAGCGGACAGTTCACCGGCCCGCCTTGTTCGGGCGGTGAATAGGAGAAGTCGATGCGAACCTCGGACCCTGCGACTTCGATCGCGATCTCGAACGGTACGGGTTCGACGTCCACGCCATTGTTGTCCATCTCGCCGCGCGCGAGATAGCGGCCGTCCGGAATCTTCTCGAAGTAACCGCGCACCACGCGCTCGCCGTGATCGAAGATCAGCTCCACCGCATCTTCGTACGCCTGCAGCCCGAAGCGGCCGATCACCGCGAGCAGACCCTGGGCGCCGACCCGGCAGCCGGTGATCTGCGCATCGAGATCGCCCAGCACCGCCTTGGGCATGCGGCTGTTGGCGATGATCATGCGATGGATGTCATCGTTGAGCTTGCCTTCGCGGTAGATGCGCACGCCCGGGTACTTGGTGCCTTCCTGGAACACATCCACCGTGTCGGTGCAGTACGGGTCCTTGGCGCCGATGTCCAGCCAATGTCCCTTGATGACGGTGTAGCCGACCAGCGTCCGGTCCGCGAGGAACACCGGCATGATCACCGCCAGATCCTGCGCGTGCGAGCCCGTGCCGTAGGGCCAGTTGTACATGAGCACATCGCCGGGCTTGAGTTCCTCGCTGCCGCCGATGTTCACCACCGCCGCCTCGACGCAGAAGTTGAGCGTGCCCATGAACAGCGGCAGGCTGGGCGCCTGTGCCAGCAGCCGGATGTCGCGGTCGTAGATCGCCACCGCGAAATCCAGCACCTCGTAGATGATGGGCGAAAAAGCAGTCCGTATCAGCGCGCGCTTCATCTGGTTGGCGGCGGAGTTGAGCGCATGGCGGATGACCTCCGCCGTGATCGGGTCGGTGTGCGCGCCGTGTGGCCGCTCACGCCGATCGATGCGGTGAATGACCGGATCGGTGTTCAGCATGCATCCTCCACTCGCTGGATCGACAACTCACCTGTGGCCAGCGGTTCGAGCCGCCAGCTGGCATCGAGATACAAGGTCGTGGTCGATTCGGTCACGATGGCCGGACCCGCGAGTGGGCCGCTGATCGCCTCGCGCGCGATCAGCTTGAATGGCACGCGCCGGCGCAGATGGAACGAGTAGGCCGAACAGCTCTGCGAGGAGCGCGCGGATGGCGGTCGCGCGGCGGCGCGATATCGCCGCTGCGGCAGGCGCACCCGCGCGCCGGCGCGCACGGCCACGATCTCGGCGGGCTCGTCCAGTTTGCCACCGAAGGTACGCCGGTATTCGTTCTCGAACGCGGCGGCGATCGCGGTCACGGAATCCTCGAGCCGGCTCGCGCAGCCGCTCACCGAGGAGAAGCTTACCGGCACCGAGATCCAGTGCTCCTGGCCGCGGTACCGCATGTCCAGCCGGACGGTGTTCTCCGCGGCGTGCGCGCCGGCGCCGCGCGCGGCGATGTTCTCGAACAATTGCTGCGCGGTGCGTTCGACCACCGCAAGGCTGGCCTGCGACAGGGGCAGGAGCGTCGTGCGCGCCGCCGCGTGCACCATGTCGGCGCCGAGCAATCCCCAGGCGGAGAAGTTGCCGGCCAGGCACGGTACGATGATGCGGCGCATACCCAGTTCCTGCGCCAGCAGGCAGGCCATCATCGGGCCCGCGCCGCCGAAGGGCAGCAGCGCGAATTCCCGCGGATCCAGTCCCTGTTCCACGCTGACCTCGCGGATCGCGTTCGCCATGGCTGCGGTGGCAATATGCAGCACGCCCACCGCCGCCGCCTCGACTTCGTGCCCGATGGCCGCGGCGACGGGTTGCAGGGCCTGGGTGGCGCGTTCAACATCGAGCACGATGCCGGAAGCGAGCTGGCCCGCGCCCAGCATGCCGAGCGCCGCGGCGGCATCGGTGAGCGTGGGTTCGGTGCCGCCCTTGCCGTAGGCGGCGGGGCCCGGCACCGCGCCGGCGCTGCGCGGGCCCACGCGCATCAGGCCGCCACCGTCCACGTAGGCGATCGAGCCGCCGCCGGCACCGATGGATCGCACATCCACCCAGGGACTCTGCACCGGCATGTGATCGACCTGCCCCTCGTACAGCACCTGTGGTTGACCGTCGAGGATCAGCGCGGTGTCGAAGCTCGTGCCGCCCACATCGGCGGTGATGAGCGCCGGCAATTCCAGGAAGCGCGCCAGTTCGCTGGCGCCCTCCGCCCCGCCCACGGGCCCCGACATGATGGTCTCGAAGGGTCGCTGCTCGGCTTCGGCGAAGCTCATCGAACCGCCGCCGGAGCGGGCGATGAGACTGGTGCCGCGAAAGCCCAGTTCGCGCAGCCGCTCATCGAGTCGGCGCAGATAGTAAGCCATGCGCGCCCGCACGAAGGCGTCGATGACGGTGGTGCAGGTGCGCTCGTACTCGCGGTATTCGCCCGAGATGCGGTGCGACAGGGAGATCGTGCCTTGGAAACCGAGCTGGCGCAGCAGCCGTTCGATCTCAAGCTCGTGCGCGGGATTGGCGTAGCCGTTGATCAGGCAGACGGCGATGCTGTCCACGCCCTCGGTCGCGAAGTCCCGCGCGATCTCGGGAAGCGCGGACCCGTCCAGAGGGCGCAGCACGCGGCCATCGAACAGCATGCGCTCCTCGACCTCGCGCCGCCGCCGGCGCGGCACCAGCGGCTCGGGCTGCTTCCAGAACAAATTGTACATCGCGGCGCGGTCGCCGCGGCGAATTTCCAGCACGTCGCGAAAGCCGCGGGTGGTGAGAAGGCCCACGGTGGCGCCGCGCCGTTCCAGCAGCGCGTTCAGCCCCACGGTGGTGCCATGCAGGAAGAATTCGGCGCTCTCGATGATGGCCCGCGGCACGTGGTCGCGGACCGCCGCGATCACGCCATCGTCGGGAGCCTGCGGTACGGTGGGCACCTTGGCCTCCACCGTCGCGCCCGTCGCTTCGTCGTGATACACGAGGTCGGTGAACGTTCCGCCGATGTCTACACCGATGCGTGTGGCCAAGAATGTATCTCCGCGCGTGTGTGGGTTGATACGTTGGTGTTCAGGCGGCGCGCTTCACGATCCGGCCGTCCTTGATCACGAGGCTGATGCCTTCTCCTTGGCCGCCCAGTACGCCGATATCCTGCAAGGGGTTCGCGACGCAGGCGATCAGATCCGCGCAGGCGCCGGGCGCGATCACACCGAGCTGGCCCTCGCGGCCCAGGATGCGCGCGTTGATCTCGGTGGCCGAGCGCAGCACCTCGTGCGGTTTTTGCACGCGGCGGCGGATCGAGAATTCGTCGGACTGGAAGGCGTGCAGATCGCCGAGCAGGTCGGTGCCGAAGCCGATGGGCACGCTGGCGGCGAGCGCCAGCTCGATGCTGCGCAGGCCCGCTTCGGAGACGGCGCGCAGCTTGTCCAGGCTGAATTCCGACAAGCCTATCGCGGCGCCTTTGCGCAGCATGACCTCGTAGGTCACCAGGGTCGGCACCAGGAATGCGCCGCGCTCGGCCATCAGCGCCGCGGCCGCGGCATCGAGCAAGTTGCCGTGTTCGATGGTGCGCACGCCGGCCCGCACGGCACGTGTGATCGCCGCGGTGGTGTAGGCATGCGCGGCGACGTAGGTGCCCCAGCTACGCGCCTCGGCGACGATGGCCTCGATCTCCGCATCGGTGTACTGGGCCGAGGCCAGCGGATCGTTGGGCGAGACCACGCCGCCCGACACGAACACCTTGAGATGATCCACGCCCTGGCGCAATTGTTCGCGCGCCGCCTGTTGCACGTTGGCGATCCCGTCCGCCACCACCGACATGTAGGCCAGCGCATTGCCGCAGCTGCAGGCGGGTTCATGATCGGTGCGGCGGCGCAGGTCGCCATGCCCGCCGGTCTGCGACAGGGCGCGGCCGGCGATGAACAGGCGCGGACCGGTGAGCGCGTTTTCGGCGACCGCGGTCCGCAGGCCCCAGTCGGCGCCGCACATGTCGCGCACCGTGGTGAAGCCGCGCATCAGGGTATTGCGCAGCAGCGTGCCGGCACGCGCCGTCATCAGGGTCGGCGGCAGCTCGCGCGAGTGCGCGGGATTCATCTCGGTGAGCGTGGCGTGGAAGTGCGCGTCGATCAGCCCGGGCAGGACGGTGCGAGCTTCGAGGTCGATGCGGGTCGCGGCGGCGGAACGGATCGGCTGTTCGCTGACCTCGGCGATGGTCGCGCCGTCGATGGCGATGTGAAAGCCGGGGCGTGCCTCGCCCCGTACCAGGTCGAGCAGCGTGGCATTTTCCAGTATCAACATGGGCATTCCTGCGCGGCGGTTGAAGGAACGATCAGCAGGCCGCCGGTGACGGCGGCGAAAACAATTCGGCGTCGATGTACTTGGTATCGGTGTAAGGACGGAAGCGCACGATTCGCCCGCCCTCGACTGCCAATACCACCAGGTAACGGCAGCAGAACGTCCGGCCCGACACCAGCGTGCCGGTGGCCTGGTATTCGACCAGCGCAACACGGTCATCGATCACGCAACGCTCGACGGCGATGTCGAAGCGCCGGTCCCGGAATCGCGGGTAGGCCTGCTCGAAGATGAGCGGTATCACGTCCAGGAGCGGCGCCGGAGAGGGAAGCGGCGTGGAGCGCGGCAGCTCGATGATGGCGGTAGACGCCACTAGCTCGTGAATGGCGGCCAGATCGCCGCGCCAGTAGGCATGGAGAAAGGCGAGGGCGGTGCGGCGCGTGTCCGCGGCGGCGCTCACGGTGCGATCATCCATGCTGCAGGTCGACGACGATCTTGCCGAAATGGCTGTCGCGGTCCAGCTCGCGGTAGGCATCCAGGGTCTGCGAGAACGGGAACACCCGGCCGATCATGGGCCGCAGGCCCTGGCGTTGCACGGCATCCAGTACATGGTCGACGCCGCGCTTTAGCTCCGCCTGGTCGCGAACGTGGTTGAACAGCGAATAGGGATGCACGACGGCCGCGCTGCGCACCAGCGGAACGATATCCAGTTCAGTGGGGGCGCCCGACAACAACCCGTAGATAAATATCCTGGCGTGAGGTGCCAGCGCGCCGAGATAGCGGCGCATGAACGGGCCGGCGATGGGATCGTAGACCACCCGCACGCCGCGTCCGCCGGTGGCCTGCATGATCTGTCCGGCGAGGTCGGTGTGATCATCGACCACGATCACCTGGGCGGCGCCGGCCGCGATGATGGGCGTGACCTTCGCCTGCGATCGCGTGGTGCCGATGACGCGGGCGCCGGTGAGGCTGGCCAGTTGCACGGCGCCGAGGCCGGCGCTGCTGGATGCGGCCGGCATGAGTACGTGATCCTTGGGTCCCACCGCGGCGATTTCCACCAGCGCGTAATAGGCAGTCAGATACTGCATCCAGGTGGCGGCGGCCTGTATCGCCGACAGGCCTTCGGGCCAGGGAGCCAGGTAGCGCGCCGGGACCACGGCGTAATCGCCCTGGACGCCGTGGCGGGCGGTGTCGAAGGGAATGGTGCAAACGCGATCGCCGACCTGGACGCTGCCGACGCCGAGTCCCAGGGCCTCGACCACGCCGGCGCATTCGGAGCCGATGCGGGAGGGGATCACCGGCGCGGTGTAGTGCCAGCCGTGCGCGTACAGCCAGTCGGCGCGGTTGAGCGCGAAGGCGTGGACGCGGATGCCGACTTCGCCGGGGCCCGGCAGGGGTCGCAGCGTATCGACGATCTTCAGCACCGCGACGGGAGAGCCAACCGCCGTGAGCTGAACGATCCTGATCGTCTCCGGCACGGTGGTGTTCAGCGCGCCGCGACGTGTCCGTAGTCGCGGCGTGCCTGTTCCGGTGTCACATAACCGTTGCGCAGGTCACGCTCGACCAGTTCGCGCGGCCGCTGGCGCGGATCGCCGAAGCCGCCGCCGGTGGCGGTGGTCAGACGGATGAGCTCACCCTTCGCCACGCGCACCGCCGTGCACATCTCGTGATGCGACACCGAACCATCGCTGCGGATGATCTGCAGGCCGTTGAGCGAGCCCGGCTGTCCACCGTGACTGCCCCATGGCGGTACCTGGGTGCGGCTGGAGGCATAGGTGACGAAGGCCTCGTCCGCGGTGACGCGGTAGTCGAGCACCACGCCCTTGCCGCCGCGGAACTGGCCGGCACCCCCGTCCTCGTCGTGAAATGCGTACTGTTCGACCTTCAGGCCATAACGCGATTCGAACAGCTCGGTGGGGATGTTGTAGGTCTCGCCGTTGGCGCAGCAGAACTGTCCGCCGTCACCGTCGCGGCCCGATGCTCCGCCCCAGCCGCCCACCAGTGGCTCGCCCATGACGAACAGCTCCTTGGTATCGGGATGGATGCCGGCGACGAAGGTGGCATTCACCGCGCGCTGATGACCCGCGGGCAGGCGCTCGGGCATCACCGGCGCCAGCGCCTTCCACATGACATCCATGGCGGTGATCAGCGGCTCGTAGTACAGCGACACCGGCGCCGGCGCCTGCGCCGAGATCAGCGTGCCCTTGGGACAGATGATCTCCAGCAACCGGAAGCAGCCACCGTTGGCGGGAATCTCAGGATTCGTGATGGCCTTGAACACGCAGCGCACGCCGGTGACGAGGCCCGTGTAGGAACAGTTGATGGGTCCCTTGGCGGGGCCGCAGCTGCCGGTGTAATCGACAGTGATCTTCTGCGCCGAGATCGTGACCTTGACCTTGATCGTGAACGGCCCGCCGCCCACGCCGTCGGTTTCGACCACGTCCTGCGCTTCGTAAGTGCCGGCGGGCAGGCGGGCCAGTTCTTCCCGCGTCATGCGCTCGCCATAATCCAGCAATCCGTCCATCGCCGCGACTACGTGGTCCACGCCGTACTTGTCCACCAGTTCGCTGACGCGCCGCGCGCCGACGCGGGCCGCGGCGACGCCGGCATGCATGTCGCCGATGGTGCTCTCCGGCAGGCGCACGTTGGCGCGGATCACGGCCACCAGCGCCTCGTTGAGACGGCCCTGCTCGTACAGCTTGATGAACGGAAACTGCAGGCCCTCCTGGAAGATTTCGCTGGCGTTGGTGGACACCGAGCCCGCCTGCGCGCCGCCGACCTCGGTCCAGTGCGCCTTGTTCACGGTCCAGGCAATGAGCCGGTGTTCGTGGAATACCGGCACTAGGATCACCACGTCCGACAAGTGTGTGCCACCGCCTTCGTAGGGAATGTTGGTGATGATCACATCGCCGGGCAGCACGTCCCCGGCCTTGGGGTAGTGCAACAGCGTGGACTGCACCGCGGTGTCCAGCGTGGCGAGGAAAGCCGCCACGCCGTTGCCCTGCGCCAGCAGATTGCCGCGCGCATCGGTGACGCCCACCGCGAAGTCGGTGGTCTCGTAGATGATCGGGCTCATGCTGGTGCGGATCATGGCATCGAACATCTCATAGCCCACCGCCACCAGGGCGTCCTTGATGATTTCCTGTGTGAATACGTCGCTGCTCATCGGGGGTCTCCTTCAACTCTGGCGCAGATGCACGTGATAGCTGCCGAACTCGTCCGTGCTGACCTTGTTCCCCGGCGGTACCACCAGCGTCACCATGGGTTCCTGCACGATGGCGGGTCCTTCCAGCTCCATGCCGGGCTCGAGCCGCAGACCGTCGTAGATCGCTGCATCGTGGACGCCGTGCGCGTCGAAGTCGACGATTCGCCGACCGATGAGGGTGTCGCCGAGCTTGCGCCCGGTGGCCTGCTGGCGCGGCAGGTCCGGCTTGGGCACCGCCACGCGCGCGATCACGTGAAAGTTCACGATCTGCACCGGGTTGGGCAGGCGATAGGTGTAGCGCTTCTGGTGGGCCGCATGGAAGCGGTCGATGGTGGCGGCGAGGTCGATCCCCTGCGCGCCGATGGCCACCGGCACCTTGACCGTGTGCTCCTGTCCCTGGTAGCGCATGTCGGCGAAATGCTCGCAGCTCATGGCGGTGTCGCCGAGCGCGATGCCGTCCTGGCTGACATTGGCGGCGGCTTCCGCCTCCATGTCGCGGAACTGGCGCAGCGCGGCCGGGGCGTTTTCCGGCGTGAGCGGCAGCAGGTGGGTGTGCACGTAGTCGCGGCGCAGGTCGGTGAGCAACATGCCCCAGGCCGAGAACACGGAGGAGTTCACCGGCACGATGACCTCGGGGATCTTCAGTTCCTCTGCCAGCGCCACGGCATGCATCGGGCCGCCGCCGCCGAAGGCCATCAGCGCGAATTCCCGCGGATCGTAGCCCTTGTTGGTGGACACCAGGCGCAGCGCATTGGTCATGTTGGCGTTCGCGATGCGCACCACGCCGCGCGCCGCCTCGACGCCGGACACGCCGAGCTTGCGACCCAGCGTGTCGAAGGCCGCGCGTACCGCGTCCCAGTCGGGCGTGATTTCGCCGCCGCCGAAGCTCTTGGGATCGATGCGGCCCAGCAGCAGGTTGGCATCGGTGGTGGTGGGTTCGGTGCCGCCGCGGCCGTAGGCGACCGGGCCGGGCCGCGCACCGGCGCTCTGCGGTCCCACGTGCAGCTTGCCACCCGCGTCCACCCAGGCGATGCTGCCGCCGCCGTTGCCGATCTCCACGATCTCCGACACCGGCGTCTGGATGGGATAGCCCGGCGTGCGGCGCGTGCGCTCCACGAAGTACTCCGTGGTGATGCGCACTTCGCCGTTTTCCACCAGCGTGCATTTGGCGGTGGTGCCGCCGATGTCCAGCACCAGCAGGTTCCGCCGGCCGATCAGGTGCCCCAGGTGCGCGGCCGCGTAGATGCCGCTGGAGGGCCCGGACTCCACCATGGCGATGGGGTTTTCCTTCGCCATGGCCACCGTGGCGATGCCGCCGTTCGACAGCATCATGTAGGGCGGCTGCCGGTAGCCGCCCGCCTTCAGGCGCGACTCCAGCGATTCGATGTAACGCTTGGCGATCGGGTGCACGTAGGCCGACAGCACCGTGGTGCTGGTGCGCTCGTATTCGCGCCATTCACGGCTCAGCTGATGCGAGGCCAGCACCGACACCTCCGGCCACAGATCGCGCAGGCGGCGCGCGACCGCCACTTCATTGGCGGGGTTGCGGTAGGCGTGCAGGAAGCACACGGCGATGGCCTCGACGCCCGCGGCCTTGAAGCGCGCGACGATCCCCGGCAGCTCGTCCTGTTCGACGCTCTGTTCGATTTCCCCCTTGTAGTTGGTGCGTTCGCGCACCTCGGCGCGCAGCTCCCGCTGCACGAACGGCAGCGGCTTGTGGAACTGGAAATTGAACAAGTCGGGGCGGTTGCCGCGCGCGATCTCCAGCACGTCGCGAAAGCCCTGGGTGGTGATCAACCCCACCCGCACGCCGCGCCGTTCGGTGATGGCGTTGATCACCACGGTGGCGCCATGCGCGAAGAAGCTTATCTCGGCAGGACTCACTCCGCCCTTGGCCAGGGAGTTCATCACCCCGGCCTCGAAGTTGGGCGGCGTGGTATCGACCTTCGCCGTGCGCACCGTGCCGCAACGGCCGGTGCCGGTATCGATGTCGTAGAACACCAGATCGGTGAAAGTTCCGCCGACATCCGAAGCAGCGCGAATCTGCATGATGAACTCCTACGTTGGCCGCCTTATCGCGTGTCGTTTACTGGTTCCAGAACAGCCGGATGCCGGCGATGCGCGGCAGCGCATAGTTCGCGCCCACCACGGTGGCCTGGCCCTGGTAGGCGTACTCGCGCCACTGCTTGTCGGTGACGTTGTTGACGTAGATGTCCCAGCCCCATGGGCCGGACGCGGCGTCGTAACGCAGGTGCAGGTTGATCGCCTCGTGGCCGGGACCGTCGTACGGCGCTTGGTTGGCCTCGGTGTAATACACCCGGCTTTGATAGGCCGCATCGATGCGCGGCGTCAGCGCGGCGCCGCCGGCCAATGTGAAGCGGTAGGCGAGATTCAAATTGCCCATCCACTGTGGCGCGTTGTTCAGGTAGTTGCCGGCGTAGTCCACCGCGGTGCTGCCCGAGACATAGGTGAAGGTCTTGTACTGCGCGCGTTCCCAGGCGAGATTTGTGCCCACGGTGAGCGCGGAGCTTGGCTTGGCGAGCACCTGCAGCTCGATGCCCTTGGTGCGTGCCGAGCCCGCGTTGTGCACGCCCAGCAGGTGGAACACCGGATCGATGGTGCGTACTTGCAGGTCACTGTAATCAGCCAGGTACGCCGAAGCGTTGGCGCGCAGGCGATGATCGAGGAACTCGGACTTGAGGCCGATCTCCCACGACTTGGCGAACTCGGGGTCGAAGGCCGTGCTGTAGGGCGTGGCGGGGTCGACCGCGGAGGTGAAGTTCCAACCGCCCGAGCGGAAGCCCTTGCTGAAGCTGGCGTAGGCATACACCGCGTCCGTGAGCTTCACGTCCAGTACACCCTTGGGAGTGGAGGCGGACCAGGTGCGGGACTCGCGGTTGAACGGCGTGTTGCACACCACGGGCGAATAGGTGCCGGTGGTCAGATCGCTGAACTGGCCGAAGGTCTCGCAGTTGGACCACCGCTTCTTGTCGCGCGTGTAGCGGTCGCCGGCGGTCAGGCGGACGCGGTCGGTGATCTGCCAGCCGATCTCGGCGAAGCCGGAGTAGGAAGTGGTGAGAAGCGCATTGTCGAACACGATACCCAGGCCGCTGGGCGCGCCCAGGAGCTTGCCGGTCAGGGTGTAGTCGATGATGTCGGAAGAATGCTGTTGGAGCCCCGATACGCCCACGATCCACGACAGGGGGCCATCGCCGTTCGAGGCCAGGCGCAGCTCCTCGTACCACTCGCTGGCCTTCGACACTTCCAGGTACTGCGTCAGTCCGACATTCGCGGAGGAGGTCAGCGAGTGGTTATTGGCATTGGTCCAGCCGGTGACGGCGGTGAACGTGGCCCAGGGGAGCTTCGCGCTGGCATTCAGCGTCGCGCCGCTGAAGCTGCGATTGCTCTGGTTGGGGAATTCCGCCGGAATCTGCTCCAGCGGCAGGCCGTCGTTCGCGTCGCGCGCGGCGAGCGTCGAGTCCTGCGTGCCGTAGCGGGCATTCAGGGAAATGTCCCACACCTCGCCCGGCATCCAGCGCAGGCCGCCGGAGGTGTTGAAGTTTTGCTCGCCGTTGAGCTTGGTGCCCAGGATGGGATTGACGGCCCAGCCGTCGCGGCTGGTGCGGCCGATGGCGAGCTTGCCGGACAGCGTGTCGGTGAGCGGGCCGGCGATGAGGGCGCGACCCTCGTAGCCGTTCAACTGACTGGCGCCGATGTCGGCACGCACGATGTTCTCGCGCCCCGGCGCCAGCGTGTTGATCAGGATCGCGCCGCCCGTCGCGTTGCGGCCGTACAAGGTCCCTTGAGGTCCGCGCAGCACTTCCACCTGGTCCACATCGATGAAGGTGAACTGGTTGCCGTAGGGTGAGCCTTGGTAAACGCCGTCGATGTACACGCCCACGGCTTCGTCGCCGCCGATGGACAGATTCAACGGGCCGAAGCCGCGAATGGCGGTGGTCATGGCGCCGAAGCCGTTGTCGGAGCCCACGAACAGGCCCGGCGTGAACTGCGCGAGGTCGGCCATGGTGTTGATGTGAGCCACGGCCAAGTCAGCGGCACTGAAAGCGGTGATCGATTGCGGGGTGGTTTGTTCGTTGGTGGCCCGCTTGGTGGCGGTGACCACGACTTCCTGCAGCGCCGTCGCGTCGGCGGCGGTTTCAGCGGCTTGGGCGCTCGCTGCCGCAAGACTGGCCATGATGGCGAGCGTGAGAGGGCGCATGTGTCGATGATGAATGGGCGTGCTCATATGACTGATCGATCCCCTGTTTTCAGATGTGATGTCGTTGTGAGATGGGTGGTCTACGCGGCCGGGACGAGGACGCGGTTGCCGATGGGCGTGGGCCGCTGGAAAATCTTGAAGCGGGCGAGATCGGCCTCGCTGGGCGCCACACAGCTGCCCACGCGGCTGGGTTTCCAGCCGTAGGCGGCCTTGAGCCCGGCGGCGAACTCGCAGTCCTTGAAGGCGGCGAACACCGGGTCGATGACCGGCACGCCGAGCTGCTCCTGCAGTTCGCGGAAATGCCCGAATTCCATGGTGCAGCCCAGGATGATCGACTCCGCGCCGTCTTCTTCGACGGCAAGCCGGGCCGCCTCGTAGATCTGCTTGCGGGTGCGCGGCGGATCGACCTGCATCTGGCACACCGGGCAGTCGATGGAGCGCATCGAGGCGAGCCGATCCTCGCAGCCGTATTCGCGCACCCGCGCCGTCATCTGCTCGATCCAGAATTTCTGGCCGACGATGACCGAGAAGTGATTGCTGAGGCGCATCGCCACCCGCAGGCTAGCCTCGCAGGGCGCGACCACCACCGTGTCGCCGGAGATTTCGCGTGCATCGGGGAGCGCCGGATCGTAGAAACAGCCGATTACCGCGCCGTCGAAGCCGTTGACTGCGGCGTAGCGGGCGAGCTCGACGGTTTCGCGAATGATGGTCGATTCGAAGGTGCGGTATTCCAGATTGTCGGGGGAAGTATCCGTGTGCAGGCTGACCAGTTCGACCGTGGTCGAGGGCTGCTTGATCTGCGCGATCACATCCGCCATCGGCTGGTCATAGGCGGAGAAGCCGACGGGATTGATCCACAAGATCCGTACCGGCGGAAGGCAGGCATAATTCCCCGAAACCGTCATGGGCGCTCTCCAGGTGATGGGCCGATGGCCGGCGACTTTAGAGGCGGGTGGAAAGCAGGGTCAACGCCGCGATGGGGTGGCAGCGCTCACTGCCCCGGATCGCAACCACCCGGACGGGTAGTGGGCCGGCATAAGCCGGTGATTCGACACGTGGGTTTTCGGAGACAGCGCCGCGGAGCGTATGTCGCTCGCTGCCGCCGCCGCTGTCGGCGCTGCGTCGGTTGTTGCCGCTGCGGCCACCTCGCTGGCACTGCGCCGGCCCTTGCTGACCATTATGGCCCGCCAGGGCCGCGCTGGCCTCGCCGACTACCGGCTCAGGGATTTCGCGGCGTTCGTCACTTCCACCAGTCCGCGCTGCATGGCGGCCGCGATGGCGCCGGTGCGCGAATCCACCTCCAGCTTCTTGAACACCCGCTTCAAGTGGAATTTCACGGTGTTCTCCGACAGGTCCAGAAGCTGTCCGATGGCCTTGTTCGAGCGGCCGTTGCAGACCTCGCGCAGTACGGCGAGCTCGCGCGCGCTGAAGCCATGCTTGCCTTGTGCGCCGCTCTGATGCAGGGCCGTGAGCAAACGGGAAATGACATCCCGCTGCGCGCTGGACAAGACCAGCTCGCGATTGCGGCGCTGGACCACGTGCAACAGTCCCTCCAGCGCCTCGCCCTGTTCCAGCACCAGCTGCGTCGGGCCCTCCTCGACGATGAATTGCACCAGCGATTCGGTGCGGGCGACCGCCTCGGCGTCGGAACCGCCGCGCTGGCGAAGCGCGATGATGCTCAAGGCCTCCAGCCGGCGCGCCGGCAGGATGAGCCCGGAGCCGCGATAGCCGGCGGCGGCGGTATCGAGCAGTCCCAAGGCATGGGCCGATGCGCCCGAGACCATTGACAGGCGCGCGATCGCCAGCGTCGCTGCAAGGCGTATGCGCCAGCAGAACCCGGAGCGGCCGCGCTGTTCGGCAATGGCGGCGAGCCCCGCCGCCCGCGCCTCGTTGCGAGCATCCTTGACGTGACCGGCGAGCACCAACTGCTCGACGCGCCAGGCGGCGGCCAGCAGCGTCAGGCGTTTGAGCTGGCGCTCGCGGGCGAGCTCCGCGGCGCGCGCCAGCATCGCCAGGGTCTGCTCGACGTCGCCCCCCGCCTGGTGGCAGCGGACCAGCACCTCATAAGCCGTCGCGTACACGTCGAACCAGCCATCGATGCTTTCGATGGTGTCGCGGCAGTCCTCCAGCAGGCGGCGCGCTCCCGGCAGATCGTGCCGCAAATACAGGCTCTCGGCCAGAAAAGCGGCGCTGAGGGCCACCAGTCCGCTGTCGGCGCCGAAGTTTTCCTCGGCCATGGTCAGCGACTCGCGATATAGCGCCTCGGCCTCGCGCAGGCGCCCGCCGAGCAAGTGCCGCTGCCCCAGATGCAGGAAGAAATAATTGGAACCGAGCACGCTGCCGGCGGCGCGCATCTGGCGTATCGCCTCGCGGCTGGCCCGTTCCGTGCGCTCCAGGTCGCCGTGAAACAGCGAGGCGAGCACCACCACGCTCAGCAACGTGCCGCGCCCGAGATGGTCTTCCTCGTCCAGCTCACGCACCTGCCGTTCCAATTCGTCGATGGCATCGCGTGGCGGCAACTCGTCGATGTAACCGCGCGCCAGGGCGGAGATGATCAGATAGTCGCGGCGCGTTTGCGGAGTGGCGCTCTCCAAACCCGCCTGCGTCAGGCGCAGCAGCTCGCGCGCGCTGTCGTAGCGGCCGCACTTGAGGTCGAGATAGGCCTGGGTGAGCTGCAGCGCCGGATTGGCGCGGATGGCCACGTCGCTGAACAGCTTCAGCAGCGCTCTCACATAGCCGACGCTGCGCCGGAGAACGAGCTCCCATCCGCCGGCCGCTTGCACCAGATCCACAGCCAAGCGCGCATCGCCCGCCTTGATGGCATGCTTCACGGCTTCGAGCAGATCGCCTGCATCCGCCAGCCAGCGCGCGGCGCGTCGGTGCTGGGTCGCGACCCGGCCGCTCGGGCCGCGGTGCAGACGCTGATTGAGAAAGTCCTG
>JAFEGC010000140.1 GCA_018240265.1 Pseudomonadota bacterium
CGGGCATCGATCCGTACACGGTGCCGAATTACCTGTTGTCCGTGGACCATCCCATGGTCATCCCCAGCGGCACCAAGGTGCGCCTGCTGCTGAACTCGCAGGACGTCATCCACGCCTGGTGGGTGCCGGACTTCGGCATGAAGCGCGATGCCATCCCCGGCTTCGTCAACGAATTGTGGATTCGCGTGCCGGCCGGCAAGGAAGGCACCTACCGCGGCCAGTGCGCCGAACTGTGCGGCCAGGATCACGGTTTCATGCCCATCGTGGTCGAGGTCAAGACGCCGCAGGAATTCAAGCAATGGGTGGACGAGCAAAAGGCCCAGGCCAAACAGGCCGCCGCCGGCGATGCCGCACCCGCGGTGCTCAAGACCGCCCAGATCATCCGCCAAGTCATCCGTAATTAAATTAATCGATTCAACGCCCGCCTATAGACGAGACGCACTCCCATGGCCCATGCAACCGCCGATCACGCCCACGACCATCACGACGAGCCCGCCAAGGGGATAACGCGCTGGCTGTTCACCACCAATCACAAGGACATCGGCACGATGTACCTGGTGTTCAGCCTGATCATGTTCTTCGTCGGTGGATCCATGGCCATGGTCATTCGCGCCGAGTTGTTCAAGCCGGGCCTGCAGCTGGTGGACCCGGTGCTGTTCAACTCGCTCACCACCAACCATGCGCTGGTGATGATCTTCGGCGCGGTCATGCCGGCCTTCGTCGGCCTCGCCAACTGGATGATCCCCATGCAGATCGGCGCGCCCGACATGGCTCTGCCGCGCATGAACAACTTCAGCTTCTGGATCCTGCCCTTCGCCTTCACCATCATGATCCTCACCTTCTTCGTGCCGGGCGGTGCAGCGGCGGGCGGTTGGACCCTGTATCCACCGCTGTCGATCCAGGGCGGCGACAGCTTCCCAATGCTCATTTTCGCGATCCACATGATGGGCGCCTCCTCCATCATGGGCGCCATCAACATCATCGTGACCATCATGAACATGCGCGCCCCCGGCATGACCCTGCTGAAGATGCCGATGTTCTGCTGGACCTGGCTGATCACCGCCTACCTGCTGATCCTGGTGATGCCGGTGCTGGCCGGCGCGGTCACCATGCTGCTGACCGACCATTTCTTCCATACCAGCTTCTTCAACGCGGGCGGCGGCGGCGATCCGGTCATGTTCCAGCACATCTTCTGGTTCTTCGGACACCCGGAGGTGTACATCATGATCCTGCCGGCCTTCGGCATCGTCTCGGAGATCATCCCGACCTTCTCCCGCAAGCCGCTGTTCGGCTACGACTCGATGGTGTATGCGACGGCCTCCATCGCCTTCCTGTCCTGCATCGTCTGGGCGCACCACATGTTCACCACCGGCATGCCGCTGGCGGCAGAAATGTTCTTCATGCTCGCCACCATGCTGATCGCGGTGCCCACGGGCGTGAAGGTGTTCAACTGGACGGCCACCATGTGGCGCGGCTCGCTGAGCTTCGAGCCGCCGATGCTTTTCGCCCTGTCCTTCCTGTTCCTGTTCACCATCGGCGGCTTCTCCGGGCTGATGCTGGCCCTGGTGCCGGCCGACTTCCAGTACCAAGACACCTACTTCGTGGTGGCGCATTTCCACTACGTGCTGGTGCCCGGCGCGGTGTTCGCCATCATGGGCGCGGTGTATTACTGGCTGCCGAAGTGGACCGGCCACATGTACGACATGCGGCTTGCCAAGTGGCACTTCTGGCTGTCCACCATTTTCGTCAACGTGCTGTTCTTCCCGCAGCATTTCCTCGGGCTGGCCGGCATGCCGCGCCGCATCCCCGACTATGCGGTGCAGTTCGCCGACTGGAACATGGTGTCCTCGCTCGGGGCCTTCGGTTTCGGCCTGTCGCAAATCATCTTCGCCACCGTCGTCATCAAGTGCGTGAAGGGCGGCGCCAAGGCGACGGCGCAGGTGTGGGACGCGAACCCCCGCGGTCTGGAATGGACGCTGCCCTCGCCCGTCCCGTATCACAGCTTCCAGGTCGCACCCGAGGTGAAATGAGCGTGACCGATGACCTCGGTCGGCAGCGGCGCCGCGTCCGTGCCGGCGCGCTGGGGCTCGCGCTCCTGGCGCTGGCGTTCTACGTCGGCTTCATCGCCCTGAGCCTGTACCGCGGTTCGCATCGATGAGCGAGATCCCCAACGGCGGCGAGGGGCTATCGCGCGAGCAGCAGCGCCGCGCGAACCGGAGCCTGACGGCGCGCCTGCTGGTGTTCACCGCCGGGAGCTTCGCCTTCGGGTTCGCGCTGGTGCCGCTGTACGACGTGCTGTGCAAGGTGACCGGCATCGGCAACGCCGAGGCCAAGGCCGGGCGCGCCGAGGTGCGCGAGGCGGTGGATCCCAACCGCACCATCACGGTGGAATTCATCGCCAACCAGGGCTCGGTGGGAAGCTACGAGTTCTACCCGCGCACGCAGTCGATGCGCATCCACCCTGGCAAGCTTTACGACACGACCTTCTACGCGCGCAATTTGACGCCGGTGCCTTCCGTGGCCCAGGCCGTGCCCAGCATCTCTCCCGGGGAGTCGGTCCAGTATTTCCACAAGACCGAATGCTTCTGCTTCAGCCCGCAGAAATTCAAGCCCGGCGAAGGCCGCGACATGCCGATCCGCTTCATCGTGGACCCGCACCTGCCAGCCAAAATCGATAAACTGACCCTGGCCTATGCCTTCTTCGATCTGACCCAAAACGCGGCCCGCTGACACCGGACCCCACAAGGAACTTTTCACAATGTCTGACGCACACGCACACGACGCCGGCAGCTACTACATTCCACATCAAAGCCCTTGGCCGGTGTTTGGGTCGATCACCCTGTTCACGCTCCTGCTGGGTGCGGTCGCGACGCTCAACGATTGGTTCTCGGTCTGGTCGTTGCTGCCGGGCTTTGCCATGCTGCTGCTGCTGTTCTTCCTGTGGTTCGGCACCGTGATCCGCGAAAACCAGCAGGGGCTATACAACCTGGCGGTGGACCGCTCGTTCCGCATGGGCATGATGTGGTTCATCTTCTCCGAGGTCATGTTCTTCGCCGCGTTCTTCGGCGCGCTGCTGTATGCCAGGCAATTCTCCGTGCCCTGGCTGGGCGGCGAGGGCACCAAGCCTTTCACCCACCTGCTGCTGTGGGATGCCTTCAAGGGCAGCTGGCCTTCGAACGGCCCGGCGGCGCTGGGCCCGCATGCCGACGGCAGCTTCGAAACCATCTCCGCACTGGGCCTGCCGGCGGTCAACACCGCCATCCTGCTCAGCAGCAGCGTCACGGTGACCATCGCGCATCACGCGCTGATCGCCGGCAACCGCGGCGTGCTGAAATTCTTCCTGGCGCTGACCTTCCTGCTGGGCTTCACCTTCGTGTACCTGCAGGCGCACGAATATCACGAGGCATACACCGAACTGGGACTCACGCTCGGCACCGGCATCTACGGCTCCACCTTCTTCATGCTGACGGGCTTCCATGGCCTGCACGTGACCATCGGCGCCATCATGCTCACCGTGATCTGGCTGCGGGTCATGAAAGGGCATTTCACGCCGCAGCGGCACTTCGCCTTCGAAGCGGTGGCCTGGTACTGGCACTTCGTCGACGTGGTGTGGCTGGGCCTGTACGTGTTCGTGTACTGGCTGTAGTACGGTCCTGGCAAATATCTGATCGACACGATTTGCCCTGGCATCCCGACTTGGTGTCGGTATGCCAGGGTGGGCCTTCCCGCAAGATACGCTATGAGCCTGCGAAATCCGGCCCTCGCTGGATTGACTCGGCTCCGCTCATCGCTCCGTCAGTGATTCGGCCTGATCCAGCCCTGGGTATAGGCCAGGATCAGCAACAGGAACAACGCGGCCGACAGACCGATGCGCCAGCTCAAGGATCGCACCACCGCCTTGTTATCGCCGGTATGCTGCGACAGGTGGTACAGCGCCTTACCCAGGCTGATCAACACCAGCACCAGCATCAGCACGATCAGGTATTTGAATTCCATGGGTCCCATAGTCGCGTCGAGGGCAGTATAGCGTGCGCGTGAAACTCGGCTCGCGGGTATTTGCTCCCAGCACCTGGGCCACCCTGCTGACCGCGCTGCTGCTTACGATCTTCGTCGGCATGGGACGCTGGCAGCTGCATCGCGCGCAGGAAAAGCGCGCCCTGGTCGAGGCCTTCGCCACCGGCACCGACAGCACCCTCAATGCGGACACGGGCAGCACCGTCTTGAACCGCTACCAGCACGTGCAGCTCAGCGGGCGGTTCGACCCCACCACCCAGGTGTTCATCGACAACATGTTCGATGCCCGGGGTCGGGCCGGCTACTACGTGATCACGCCGTTCCAGTCCCGCGCGGGGCAGTGGTGGCTGGTAAACCGCGGCTGGGTACCCATGGGCACGGATCGCAAAATCCTGCCGTCCACACCGGCCGGCACGTCCGAGCGCTCCATTCGCGGGCGCGTGGATCGGTTGCCGCGCCCCGGTCTGCGTATGGGCAAACCCGCGCGGCTTGCGGCACCGTTTCCGATTCGCGCCGCGTACCCGGGCGCGGCGGAGCTGCACGCGGTGATCGGCCCGCGGCGCTGGTCGGATCGCGCCGAAGTCATTCTGCTGGACGCAGACGAACCCGACGGCTTCGCGCGCGAGTGGATGCCGCCGGGCATACCGCCCATGCGACACATCGCCTACGCCGCGCAGTGGTTCGGCCTCGCGGCCGCCTTGCTGGTGCTGTACGTGGTAAGGAACCTGGAATCATGAATCGTGGACAGCGGATGCTGGTTGGCCTTGCGGCGCTGTTTCTGGCCCCGCTCGGCGTCTCCTTTCTCATTTACTACGGCCACGGCAGCCTTAGCCCGGGCAAACGCCTGAATCACGGCGAGCTGCTGGAGCCGGTGCAGCCGCTGCGGCACCCCGAGCTTACGCTGGCCGACGGCTCGCATCCCGGCGAAGCTTTCTTCCGGCACCACTGGACCCTGCTGTTCGCGGGCGATGGCCGCTGCGATGCGCGTTGCGGGCAGGCGCTGTACGACACGCGCCAGGTGCGCCTGGCACTGAACCGCGACGCATCGCGCGTGCAGCGCCTGTTCCTGGCCAGCGGCCAGTGCTGCGACTTCGATGAGCTCCGGCGCGAGCACCCCGACCTTGCGGTGGCACGCGTGACGCCGGGCGATGCACTGCTCGCGCAGCTTCCCGGCGACCCGGGTAATATCTACCTCATCGACCCGCTGGGGAATCTGGTTATGCGCTACGGCGCCGATGCGCCCGCCAAGGGCATGCTCGAGGATCTGAAACGTTTGCTGAAGCTATCGCAGATCGGATGAACATCATGCAGCACACCCGAGGGTTGTCGATGTTTCGACGCATCGCCCTGGCCGCGGCATGCCTCGCCGCGCTGGTGGTGGTGCTCGGCGCCTGGGTGCGCCTCACCGATGCGGGCCTGGGCTGTCCCGACTGGCCCGGTTGTTACGGCCACCTGCATCCGGCGCAGGCAGCAGGCGATGTCGCCGGCCAGCAGGCCTTCCCGAGCCGGCGTTTCGACTATGCCAAGGCGCTGCACGAGATGGTGCATCGGTACTTCGCCACCGGCTTAGGGTTTGGCATCGCAAGCCTCCTGGTGCTTGCCTTCTGGAATCGCAAGGACCCGGCGCAGCCGGTGAGGCCGGTGCTGCTGCTGTTTCTGCTCGTGTGTCTGCAAGGAGCGCTGGGCGCCTTCACGGTTACGTTGCTGCTCAAACCGCTGATCGTCACCAGCCATCTGCTCGGCGGCCTGACCACGCTGGGATTGCTGGTGTGGCTCGCCTGGCGGCCGGAACGGCGCGCGCCGCTCGAAGCGGATCTGCGATTGCGGCGCTTCGCGCTGCTGGGCCTTTCGGTGCTCGCGGTGCAGATCGCGCTGGGCGGCTGGACCAGCACCAACTATGCCTCGGTGGCCTGCCCCGATTTTCCCACCTGCCAGGGCAGCTTCTGGCCGCACATGGATTTTCGCAATGCCTTCGTGCTGTGGCGCGGCTTGGGGATCGACTACGAGGGCGGCGTGCTGGCCGCACCAGCGCGCGTTGCCATCCACTTCACCCATCGACTGGGGGCGGTGGTAGCGGGCGGCGTGCTTATCGCGCTGGGCTTGCGCGCCTGGTTTGGCGGTGCGAGCCGCCGTGTCAAGGGGACGGCGGCGCTGCTGCTGTGCGCGGTGGTCCTACAAATCGGCTTAGGAGTGTCCACCGTGCTGCTGGGCGTGCCGCTGGCGGTGGCTACCGCACATAATGCCGGCGCGGCGCTCCTGGTCATCGCGATGGTGAGCCTGCTGCGGGCGCTGTGGCCGGAGCGAGCCGGCACCGCGGCGCCGCGCAATCCTTGAGGTCGCTTGGTCGCGAACGTCCGCGGCCCCACCTCGTGTAAACTGCGCACATGGCCAACCCCGACAGCCACATCATCGCATCCCCCGCCTTTAGCGGCGGCTGGCGCGACTACCTCGAACTCACCAAGCCCAAGGTCACACTGCTGATCGTGTTCACCGCCATCGTCGGCATGGTGCTGGCCTCGCCGGGCATGGTACCGCTGCCGGCGTTGCTGTTCGGCACGCTGGGCATCGCGCTGGCCTCGGGTTCGGCCGCGGCGTTCAATCACGTGCTGGATCGGCGCATCGACATCCAGATGGCGCGCACGCGGCATCGTCCGCTGCCCACCGGGCATCTGCAGCAGCGCCATGCGCTAAGCTTCGCCGCGGTGCTCGGCATGCTCTCCATGCTGGTACTTGCAGCCTGCGTGAACCCGCTCACCGCGGCGCTCACCTTCGGCTCGCTCATCGGCTACGCGGTGATTTACACGCAGTGGCTCAAGCGCGCCACACCGCAGAACATCGTCATCGGTGGCGCCGCCGGTGCCGCCCCGCCGGTGCTGGGCTGGGCGGCCGTGACCAACAGCATCGACCCGCACGCGCTGCTGTTGTTTTTGATCGTGTTCACCTGGACGCCGCCGCATTTCTGGGCGCTGGCCATTGCGCGGCGCGACGAGTACGCCAAGGTCGGCATTCCGATGCTGCCGGTGACGCACGGCATCGCCTACACGCGCCTGCAGATCCTGCTGTACACCATTCTCATGGTGCTGGTCACGATGCTGCCGTACCTGACCGGCATGTGCGGCTTCATCTACCTGGGCGCGGCGCTGGTG
>JAFEGC010000141.1 GCA_018240265.1 Pseudomonadota bacterium
GCTCTATCCAACTGAGCTACGGGCGCATCGTCTGCAAAAGCGTCAGAAACTTTTGCAAAATCAATGGTATAATTGATCTTGCAACGCCGATCTGCGGGCTCGGCCCGAGATGCTTTCCGGTCTTGCGCGCATCCGGCAATCTTTCGCGGGGCGCATCCTACCACAGCGGCGAGCGTACCTCGATATCAGCCGGCGGCCCTTGAATCCGCCCAAAGGACTTACGTGCCCGCGCATCGATCCGCCCCGCCCCACGAGCCTGCGCCGTCCATCCGCTTCGGCGAATTCGTGGCGCTGATGGCCGCGGTCATGGCGCTGAACGCCCTGGCCATCGACATGATGCTGCCGGCGCTGCCAGCCATCGCGCGCACCTACCGGCTACTTCAGGCCAACGAGGCGCAGTGGGTGATCGGCGGGTTCATGCTGGGCAACGCGGCGGGGCAGCTCATCTACGGTCCTCTGTCGGATCGCTTCGGCCGTCGCCGCGTCCTGCTCATCTGCCTGGCGGCCTACAGCCTGCTCGATGTGGGTGCGGGCCTCAGCGGCACGTTCACCGGCATGATCGGCATGCGCCTGCTGCAGGGCTTCGCCACCGCCGGGTCGCGCGTGCTCAGCGTCGCCATCATTCGCGACCGTTTCTCAGGCGCCCGTATGGCGCGCGTCATGTCGCTGACCTTCATCGTGTTCCTGATGGCGCCGATGGTGGCGCCGGCGGTGGGTCAGCTCATCCTGAACGTCGCGCCCTGGCCGTTCATTTTCTACTTCCTTGCCGCCCTGTCGCTGGCGATCCTGCTGTGGATTCTGTGGCGCCTGCCGGAATCCTTGCATCCGCAGCATCGCCGGCCTTTATCGGTGGGCTCCCTCGCGCATGCCTGGGCCTTGGTGCTGCGCAACCGGATCTCGCTCGGCTACACCCTAGCCAACACCATGATGCTGGCCTCGTTGTTCGGCTTCATCAACTCCATTCAGCAGATCTACTTCGACGTCTTCCGAGCCCCAAAACGCTTTCCCTACATGTTCGCCTTCACCGCCGGCACCATGGCGGTCACCGCGCTGACCAACTCGCGCATGGTCGAGCATATCGGCATGCGCCGCATCTCGCACGCGGCGCTGCTGGCTTTCCTGTGCCTGTCGCTCGCGCATTGGACGCTGGCGCTGCGCGGCCTGGATTCGGAAATCACCTTCGTCCTGATGCAGTCGCTGCAAATGGGATGCCTGTCGCTGATCATGGGGAATTTCAACGCGCTGGGCATGGAGCCGCTGGGCGCGCTGGCCGGCAGCGCCGCCTCGCTCCAGGGATTCCTTACCACGCTGGGCGGCACGCTGATCGCCGCCCTGATCGGCCAGCGCTACGATCACAGCACCGTACCGCTGACCTTCGGCTTTCTCGCCTGCGCCCTCATGGCGCTGCTCGCCGTGCTGATCACCGAATCCGGACGCCTGTTCGGCATGCCCAAACCGCGGCCGGCCTGAGCCTCGGCGGTTAGACTCCTTCAAAGCCGCGCCGCCGCGTTCCGGCGGCCCCTGCTTACCCTGGAAGCGTGCGGTGCCTCACTTTCCCGAAGGCGCGAACGGCGTCACATCGTGAACTCCCTCCCGGACTGAACATGAAGGAAAGTTTAACTTTTCATGACGAATGGTCGATGACCGGCAGGGGTCAGCGGTGGCCGCGCCCGTGATGACTCGAACTATGAATCAAGCTGTGGAACAACCCGGGCCTGTCATCCCCCCAATGTCGGCCTGGGTCGACCGGTTGTTGCCGAGCCTCGCCGTTTACGTCGCTGCCGGCGTGCTGCTCATGCTCACGGGCATCGGCGACGCGGGTTTTTCGCATTACTTCGCGCTGCTGTCGGATGCGCCGGCCAGCGTGGCCGCGGTCATCATCACCGCCATCGTCGCACGGCGCGAGCCACCCGGCCCGTCGCGCACCGCGTGGCTGCTGCTGACCGCGACCATCCTCCTGTATGGCGTCGGCAGCCTCATCTCCATGGTCTCGTGGCTGCGCGGCATCGATCCGTTTCCAGGCATTGCCGATATTTTCTTTCTCGCCTTTTTTCCGGTGCTGTTCTGCTCGGTGTTCTATTTCATCCGCGCGGCTGCCGGCCGGGTGCCGTGGTTTCAGCTCTGCCTGGATGCCGCCATTTTCATGGTCGGCTTCGGCGCGTTCTTCTGGTTCCTGGTGATTCGTCCCACGACCTCGAACACCCAGATGGATGTGATCAAGCAAAGCTTAAGCCAGATTTATCTGGCCCTGAATTGCATCGCGCTGCTGCTGCTCGGGGTACCGGTGCTGTCCAGTGGAGCGCGCCCGGGCGCCCGGCGGGTGCCGCTGCTGTTGCTGGCGGGATTCGCCATCATGTTCCTGGGCGACATCATCTGGTCACTGATGAAAATCCGAGGGCTTTACCTGCCCGGCGGACTGCAGGACGTTCTGTATCTGGTCTGGTATCTGCCCATCGCCCTGGCCGGGCGTGAACAGTTGCGCAAGGCGGCCACGCCCGCGGCAGCGGCTTCGCCAGGCGATGACACCGTCGCGCAGATGCTGCCGTATGTGGCCATGCTGACCTCGCTGGTCGTGCTCGTCTACCTGGCCCGCGCCGACATGAGCGGCCCGGTCATCGTGATGATGATGATCGTGTTCACGCTCACGGTGCTGGTCATCGCGCGCCAGGCGATGGTGTTGCGCGAACAAGCCCAGGTTCGCGAGCGCATCGCGGCTCAGCGCGTCGAGGATCTGTACGCCTCGCTCATCGCCAACGCCTCCGATGCCATCATGATCGTGAGCGCCGCCGGCGAACTCAAATTCGCCTCGCCGGCCTCGGAGCGTACGCTGGGATTGAGGCCGGAGGACGCCGCCGGCCGAAACCTGCTGCAGCTCTGGGCGGGCGAGGACGCCGAGCGCCTGCGCATGTTCCTGGCCGAGGTCGCCGCCTCCTCCGCCGGCATGGTCGGACCGGTGGAACTACGTATCGAGCGCGACCGCGTGCGCTTCGTGCTGGAAATCGTCGGCAGCAACCTGACCCGCGATTCGGCCGTGCAGGGACTGGCCTTGAATTTCCGCGACATCAGCGAGCGCAAGTCGCTGGAGGAGCAGCTACGCCAGCTCGCCTTCCACGATCCGCTGACCCTGCTGGCGAATCGCAACCTGTTCCGAGACCGCGTGCAGCATGCGCTGGCCATTGCGCAGCGCGACGGCACCGAGGTCACGGTCATGTTCCTGGACCTCGACAACTTCAAGAATGTGAATGACTCCCTCGGGCATGACGTGGGCGATCGGCTGCTGCAGGCCGTCGCACAGCGGCTGGTCAAGACCACCCGACCGACCGACACGGTGTCGCGCCTGGGGGGCGATGAGTTCGCGGTGCTGCTGGAGGCGGTTGCGACACGCGAGGAGGTCGAATCGCTCGCGGGTGCGCTGATCCGCGCGCTGGACGAGTCGTTCTCGCTGGGCGAAGCGCGTGTCAAGGTGGCCACCAGCATCGGCATCGCCTCCTCCCGATCCGCCGCGGACGCCGAGGAACTGCTGAGCAATGCCGACATCGCGATGTATCACGCCAAGTCCGCGGGCAAGGGTTGTTACGTGTTGTTCCAGGCGGAGATGCAGGAAAAACTGCATCGCCGCTTGCAGCTGGAAGCGGACATGGCCGGTGGGCTCGCCAACCAGGAATTCTTTCTCGAGTATCAACCCATCATCGATCTGGGCACACGCTGCTTGCTGGGCGTGGAGGCGCTGGTCCGCTGGCATCATCCCACCGCCGGCGTGCTGGCGCCGGGCCAATTCATCCCCGTGGCCGAGGAATCCGGCCAGATCGTCGCGCTGGGTCGTTGGGTGCTGACCAATGCCTGCGTCGATCTATGCCGATGGCGCGACTCCATGCCGGGCGGCAGTGGGCTTCGCATCGCAGTCAACATCTCCGCGCAGCACTTGCAACATGGGGATCTCGCGCAGGATGTCGCCGACGCGCTGGCGATCTCGGGCCTGGAAGCCGGCAACCTGGTGATCGAACTGACCGAGAGCACCATCATGTACAACTCGGATGCCAATCTCGACAAGCTCTGCCGCCTGAAGGCGCTCGGCGTGCGCCTGGCCATCGATGATTTCGGTACCGGCTATTCCTCGCTGTCCTACCTGCACCGCTTCCCCATCGACATCCTGAAAATCGACCGCTCCTTCGTGAACCGGTTGACCAACTCGGACAACGGCTCGGAGCTGGCGCGCGCGGTCATCACGCTGAGCGAAACCCTGGGTCTGGACACCGTGGCCGAGGGCATCGAATTCGAGCCCCAGGTCGCGGCCCTGCTGGACTTGGGCTGTGTGGCGGGCCAGGGCTACCTGTTCGCACGCCCCACCTCGCTGGAAGGACTGTCGACGTCGGTGTTCGTCGCCAACCGCAGCGCCCACTGGACGGTCCAGACACAATTTGAAGCCTTCACCGCCACCGGTCGGTTCAAGGCGCTGAGGGCCGCTGGCCCTCGCGGCAACGTCGCGTAACCCCTTCCAATACTAGCGATTTATTGCCGCATGCCCCAATGTGGGGCAGAAGCGTCGCCGAATTATGACACGTAGCCAAAGAAGCCAGGGATTTGTAAAGTAGCCCCGCTATCGTCGAGGCTTTGCAAACAGGGAGCGATTCATGGGGCGCACAATTGATTGGTGGTCGGAAAGCGCTTTTATTCGCGACTACTTCCTTGACGGGCGGCGAAAGGTAGCTCATGAGCTGGCGGCATATTTGGCCAGATACTACGTGGGAGAAAGCATCGCCGATCTGCGCCCGGATACCAATGTCTCCGCCCTCATCGCCGATTCCATCCGCCGCTTTATCCACATGGACGACTTTACGATGGTGCGCGATGACGATCCACTCGCCGACATCGACTTGAAGGAATCCATTTCGTTCGATGATGTGGTCACCATCGTGCACTCGCAGCGAAGCTTGAGCGCCTGAGCCGCTGAGACTCTAGGAATGCCGAACGGGATGCGCGGCCGCCGCGATGCGCGCCGCCGCATCGCGCATGTCGCTGCACAGATTGGCTTGCCCCACCAACTCCAACACGCCGCTGTCGTGAAGCGATTCGCGTAAGGAAGCGTGCACACCGCACAGCATGACGCGCACACCGTGGCGGCGGAAACGCTCGATCACTTCGATCAGGGTCTGCTGGCCGGTGGCATCCATGAACGGCACGCGCCCCAGGCGCAGCACGATGGTTGAAATGCCCATGGGCGCACGCTCCAGCGTGCGCTCCAGCTTCTCGGCGGCACCGAAAAAGAACGGCCCGTCGATGCGGTAGACCAGCGCGTTGGGCGGCAACGCCACGTTTTCCTCGAAGGAACCCGCACCGGCATTACCCGGTTGCGCGAATGCCTGCTCCTCGACCTGCACGGATTCGGACATGCGCTTCATGAACAGCAGCGCTGCGATCACCACGCCCACGTTCACCGCCACCACCAGGTCGACGAATACCGTCAGCAGGAAGGTCACCAGCAGCAGCAATCGATCGGCCACCGGCGCGCGGCGCGACATGCGCAGGAAATGCGGCAGATCGCTCATGTTCCAGGCCACCGTGAACAGGATGGCGGCCAGCGCCGTCAAGGGAATGGCTGCCGCCCAGGGCGCCAGCAGCACAACCACGAGGATGAGAAATACGCCATGCACCACGCCCGCGACCGGGCTGGTGGCACCATTGCGGATATTGGTGGCCGTGCGCGCGATGGCGCCGGTGGCGGCGAAGCCGCCGAACATCGGCGACAGAATATTGGCGATGCCCTGCCCGATGAGTTCCTGATTCGAATCATGGCGCGTGCCGGCCATGCCGTCGGCCACCACGGCGGCCAGGAGCGATTCGATCGCGCCCAACAGCGCAATGGTGAACGCCGGGCCGATGAGCTGCAGTGCCTGCGCGATGCTGATATCCGGCATGGTCATGCTGGGAATCACGCGCGGAATGCCGCCGAACGCCGTCCCGATGGTGACCACCGAGGGGAATTTCCATATGGCCTGCACGCCGGTCGCGAGCAGCATGGCCAGCAGCGGCGATGGCACGCGCTTGAGTCCGGGAATCTTGGGCAGGATGCGCGCGCCGTAGATAGTCACCAGCAGGGCACCCAGGCCGATGGCCGTGGTGGGGATGTCCAGGGTGGGAAACGCCTTCAGCAACAGCCACAGCTTCTCGCTGAAGTGCAGGCTGGACCCGACCGGGTGCAAGCCGAAGAAGTCCTTCCACTGCCCCACCCAGATGATCACCGCGATACCGGAGGTGAAGCCGACGATGACCGGGTCGGGTATGAAGCGGATGACGCCGCCCAGCTTGCCCACACCCATGGCCAGCAAGATGCAGCCGGCCATGAGCGTGGCGATCTGCAGGCCGCCGATGCCGTACTGCGCGGTAATGCCGGCGAGCACCGCGATGAACGCACCGGTGGGACCGGATATCTGCATGCGCGTCCCGCCAAACAAAGAGGTGGCCATGCCTGCGACGATGGCCGTGTACAACCCCTGTTCGGGCTTGGCGCCGGAGGCGATGGCAAAGGCCATCGCCAGCGGAATCGCCACGATGCCCACCACCACACCGGCCACGATGTTGTGCAGCAAGTGGGCGCGGGTCACGAGCCCCGCGCGCTTGGCCTCCAGGATTGCAATCATCGCGCAGACACCTCAGGCCACGTGGCCAGTGAACAGCCGCAGGTGCGACAGCTCGAGCTTCGGCGCGGACGATGCCCAACCACGCAATGCCGCCGCTCGCTCAGGCTCGACGCTTGGTGGCGGCAAGACCCTTGAGCGGCTCGTCCGGCCGCCAGGGCTGACCGGTCTTGGATTCGATGAACTCGCGCATCAGGCGGCGCAGCACCTGCGAGGTCGTAACGTCGTCCTCGGCACAGAGCCGTTCGAAGACGGCTTTCTTGCGCGGATCGACCAGGATGGTCAGGCGGGCGGTTCGTTCTTCGACGGGCATGGCGAGAGCCTTGAGAAAACGCGCCGATACGGTCAGCCGGCATGTGCTTTGTATGATAATACTATTATCATATTGGTGCCAAGCGATGCCGCAGGCGGGAAAATCGGCAGCATGGACACCTCCACCACGCCTCCTGCACAGACCGGCCAT
>JAFEGC010000142.1 GCA_018240265.1 Pseudomonadota bacterium
TGCCAGCAACGTACAGACCTTTCTCCGGCGCGGCACCGCCCTGCTGCCGCTGCCGCCGGCCGGCGAACTGCCGGCATTCCGCGGTACGCACGATCTGGTGTTCCTGTTACCCGACGGCATTTCCGCGCAGGAGCCGCTGTACCTGCAAGTGAATGCCATCGGCCCCGGTTGGTCGGAACTGCGCCCCACCTTCTCGACCCTGGCTCAGGCCCTGGCGCGTCGCGCCGACCATACGCGCATCATGGCGCTGGCCTTTGGCGCGCTTACCGCGATGGCGACCGCTGCACTGCTGATCTGGCTGATCCTCAAAGACCGGCTGTTCATGCTGTACGCGGGGCTGTTCTTCCTGCAGGGCTTGTACCTGGTGTATCTCAGCGGCGAGGGCTTCGACTGGCCCTGGCTGTCGCTGGCCACGCCGCTGGGCTCGCATGCCTGGAACGTACCGGCCGGCCTCAGCGGCGCCATTTCCTGCCTGTTTGTGCGCGAGATCGCGGAGCTCAAGCGCAGCTCGCCGCGAGCCTACGCCACCTTTGGCTGGCTGGCGGTGGTGTTCGTGTCGATCACGCTGGCCAACGCCGCCAAGTTCATCGGCCTGGGCGCCCTGGTCAACGCCATCGGCAACGTGGTGTTCCTGTTCACCTCGGCCTTCACACTCATGGTCACGCTGCTGGCCTGGCGCCGCGGCAACCGCGCCGCGGGCTGGTTCCTGTTGGCCTGGATACTGCTCGCCGCCAGCACAATCACCACCAGCGCCTTCCTGCTGGCGCATGCCACCGAGGAGGCCGGGTATGCGCTGTATTACTTCGCGCTGCCGCTGTCGATGGTGGTGGCCGCGGTGCTGCTCGCCCTGGGGGTGGCCGATCACCTGCGCGAGCAGCGCCTGGCGCTGTCGGAGGCGCGGCGGCATGCGCAGATCGACCCGCTCACCGGCGTGCTGAACCGCCGCTCGTTGATCGAGCATCTGGACGCCGCCTGCCTGCGCGCCCGTGCCCGCGGCCTGCCCATCGCCATCCTGTTCATCGATCTCGACCACTTCAAGCTGATCAACGATTCCTTCGGTCACCAGGCCGGCGATGCCTGCCTGCGCGGCATCATCGAACCGATCCAGGCGGAGCTGCGCCAGTCGGATGTCATCGGCCGTTGGGGCGGTGAGGAGTTCGTGGTGATGCTGAGCAGTGCGGACGCTTCTGCAGCCCAACCCATCGCCGAACGCATCCGCCGACGCGTGCAGGACACGGTGATCGACGGCTACGGCGCATCCATCAACCTCACCTGCAGCATCGGTCTTGCCGCCAGCGATGCCGCCGGTCTCTGGGGCGAGGCGCTCATCGCCCAAGCCGATGCGGCCGTGTATGCGGCCAAGCGCGCCGGTCGCAACCAGGTATATCCGGCCGCGGTACAGCGTCAGGACCAATAAGTCCACGGCACACGCGAGATGCCGGATTTCTCCAGTTGTAGACCGTCCAGATCAGGTCAACGGGGCTGGGGCGCGCGCTCTTATAGTAGAGCGGTTGAATTCGCTTGCCGGCATATTCTGTCAGGGCACGGATTTCCTTGAGGACAAAAATGCGTCCCAGGCTCAGGCTTCTGCCCTCCCCCATCGCACTTTCCATCAGTTGAGTGGCGATCCCGGTGTCGAAAGGCAGCCACGCCTCGTTCGCAACGCTGGCTTCGTGAGGACTGAGCTTTTGCAGCAGGCAGATATCCTCCAGCGCCTGCAGATACTTCCTGAGCGTGCGTGCGGTTTGCTTGAAATGACACAAAGATCGACCAGGTGATGTCCGGATCGTAACGGCCGCCATATGCCCTCGCCGCATCCCGCACGATGGTCGTTACTTTTGAAGTGTGTCATCCAACGGCAGGCCACATCAAGTAACGCATGTTTCCGTCCAGCGAAATATGCGAATACGCACGGTGTGCCACCAATTCCAGCAACTACCTGTTCACCGCCGACTTGTCCTGCGCCTCGAACGCCGCCCAAGCCTGATCGATCAAGAAGGCATGAATATCGTTCACCTCACCACGCGACAGCACATCGCTGAAACTGCCCATGCCGAGAGGACGTAGCAGGCCTTTCAGCACGATGTCGGGAAAGATCGCGTGCAACTCGGGCTTCAGACGCCGCAGGTCGGGGATCAGTCCGCGACCCATGGCATGACAACGTGAACAGAAGCGCGTGTACAGCGCCTCGCCGTGGTCGATCTGTGCGGTCGTGCCCAGGCGCGGCGGCGGCTGCGCGAACGGCACTTCGGGTTGGAGCGGCGGCTTGGGAACGGCGCCGCCATTCAGCTTGAAGGCCAGGATGCGTCCCTCGTTGCCGTAACGGTAGGCTGCGCTGTCCGGCGCAAACGGCACACCCGCGCCGCCGCCGCCGAAGCCAGCCATCACGACCACGTACTGCACGCCGTCCACTTCATACGTGCTGGGCGCCGCCATGATGGAAGTGCCCACGTCCAGCCGCCTCAAGGGACGCCCGGTGTCGGACGCGTACACGTCGAGAAAGCCCGCCATGTCGCCGCGGATCACCAGGTTGCCGCCGGTGGACAGAATGCCGCCGTCCCAGAAACCGGCACCGGGCTGTTCCCACACCGCCACCTGCCGCACCGGGTCCCAGGCGCGGATCCGCCCGCCGGTCTTGATCGGCGTTTCCACACCCTTGCCCAATTGTTCCAGCGACGGCAGCGGCCCGAACAGCGGCGCCATGCCGGCTGGGTCGTAGAACTCCGGCGGCACACTGGCCACGGTGAACTGTCCTTCGATCAAACCCGCGCGCGTCTTGCTGGTGTCGAAGAACACCCACGGCGCCTCGATCACCGGGATGTACACCAGGTGCGTAAGCTCACTGTAGGACATGGGCATCCAGTTGTGCGCACCCGACATGCCCGGCACGATGAGCTTGGCGCCGGTGGTGTAATCCGCCGCCGGGCTGCGTGCCGGCCGGCCGGTCTTCGGATCCAGCCCCGTGGTCCAGTTGATGTACGTGAACGGCTTGCCGCTGATGAATTGACCATTGCTGCGGTCGAGCACGTAGAAAATGCCGTTCTTGGGCGCATGCATCAGCACCTTGCGCGCGTGGCCATCGATGGTCAGGTCCGCCAGGATCATCTTCGCCGTGGAGGTATAGTCCCAGCTTTCCTCCGGCACTTCCTGGAAGTACCAGGCAAGCTTGCCGGTGCGTGCGTGGATGGCGACGATGGAGGCCAGGTACAGGTTGTCGCCGCCGCGCGGCGAGCGCTCTTTCCAATTGTAGGGTGAGGCGTTGCCGGTGCCGACGTATACCAGGTCGAGGTCCGCATCGTACGCCATGCCATCCCAGGCGGTGCCACCCCCGCCCAGCGACCAGTCGCCCTGCGGGTCCCAGGTCTTCAATGCCGCCTGCAGATCCGGCTGATCCTGCGGCCCGAGATTGGGATCGCGCGGCACCAGGTAGAAACGCCACGCCGGCTTGCCGGTGTTGAGGTCATAGGCGCTCACATAACCGCGTACGCCGAAGTCCGCGCCGCCGTTGCCGATGACCACGACGTTGCCCGCGATCTGCGGCGCGCCCGACACGGTGTACGGCGCATGGCGCGCGCGATCCCGCGCACTCAGCGTGTCGGCCTTCCAGATCAGCCGGCCGTCACGCGCATCCAGCGCGTGCAGGAAGCCGTCGGTGGAGCCGACGTACACCCGCCCTTTCCATAATGCCACGCCACGGTTGACCACGTCGCAACAGGCGTAGCGGCTCCACTGCATGTCGGGCTTCGGATCGTAGATCCAAATTTGCGCACCGGTGCGCGCATCCAGCGCGTACACGCGGCCCCAGTTGCCCGAGGTGTACAAGCGGCCGTCCACCACGATGGGCGTGGCCTGCAGTCCGCGATGCGTGCCGGGGCGATATTCCCAGGCAAACCCCAGGCGGTTCACATTGCCGGCGTTGATGCGGGCCAGCGGCGAGTAATACGTGCCGGCGGCATCGCGCCCGCCGGTGAACCATTGCGCCGGCTCCTGCGCGGCGTGACGCAAGCGGGTCGCGTCCACGTCGACGGCGCGGGATGCGCGCGCTTCGGCGGCTCGTGCGAGGGTCGCGCGGGGTGCGGCATTACTGACAACGGCCGCGGCCGCCGCGGTATCGGCCACCGCAGCGCCTGACACGGCCGCAGCGCCGGTGAACAATGCCGTAACGGCGAGGCGTCGAAGCAGTGGGTGCGAGAGCCGGTCGATGTTCACGTTCGCTTCCCCGTGTCGCTCATGCCCCAGTCGGTGAACACCAATCGTACGCGGCGCGACAACTGCGCGAACATGCTGCGGTAGCTGGTGCGCTCGCCGAACAGGAAATAGCCGAAGTGCTGGTTGAGCAGCGCGAAAATCACCGCGGTAGCATCCGCGATGGGCAGTTGCGGATTGAGTCGCCCCGCCGCCTGCTGCCGGCGCAGGAGCGCGGCAATCTGTGCCTGGGTGCGCGCATCGCACTCGCGCACGAACTCGGTCATCAATCCGTCATTGTCCAGACCCGGAAACACCGTGAGACGCAGCAGTTCGCGGCTGGACCAGTTGCCGCCACCGAGTGGCGCGTAGGCGGCCAGCAGTTTCACCATAGCCCTGGCGGGATTCGGCGGCGGGCGCTCGATCACGACTTGCGCCGCTGCCTGGATACGCTCCAGATCCGGACGCAGCAGCGCCACCACGATGCCCTCCTTGCTGCTGAAATACTTGTACACCGTCGCGACGCCGACACCAGCGGCCGCCGCGATCTCATCGAAAGTGGTGCGGGCGTAACCGTGGCGTTCGAACAGCCGCCCTGCCGCGTCTAGCATCGCGGCGCGGCGATGCTGCTTTTGGATTTCACGCCGTCCCACTACGCGCGCATCCGGTTGGTTCTTTCCCGTTCCACGAACGCCGCCGTCATGGATGCCGGGCGGCGAGCGCCGCGCGCACCTGGCGGAGGTTCGCCGCCAGCGGCTGCTCGGGATGCAACACCGCCACCACTCGTCCATCCGGCGCGGCCAGGTACAGGAATACGCCGTGATCCAGCCGCCCACCGTCGCGCTTCACCGGCACACCGAAGGTGCGCGCCGCGTCCATGACCGCGGCCTGCGAACCGGTCAGCGCCCGCAGGCGCGGATGGAAATGCGCGGCGAAAGCCTTGAGCACAGCCTGTGTGTCGCGCTGCGGATCCACGCTAACGAACAAGGGCAGGATGGTCTCGCCCGGCGCGCCGAGTTCATCGAGAATCTGGCGCTGGCGCAGGAGCGACGCCGGGCACAGATCCGGGCAGTTGGCATAACCGAAATAGATCAGCAGCCAATGGCCGTCCAACTCCGCCGGGCCGACGCGATGGCCGTCCTGGTCGATCAGCCGGCCATCGGTCGCGCCGTCGGTTGCCGACGACTGCGGTGTGCGTAGCGATGACGGCGAGGGCTGCGTTCGCGACGGCGGCAGCGACGATGCCGGCGCCGGCGCAGATGTCGCCAACGATGTAGGTTGCGCCGCGTCCGCCACGCCGCACGACATCCAGCCGGCCCACACGATCATACCGCTCAACACCCAGTCGGCACGCACCGCCCCGCATGCGCGGCACAAGGTCCAAAGCCCGCGCCTCATACCGCGACGATCCAGCCCATTGCGCCGCGCTCCGCCATGCGGCTCTGGTGCGGATGAAACATGTAGCGCCCGCGCCGCGGCAACCTGAACTCCAGCATCGCACGCTCGGTCTGCCCGAGCGTGACCACGTCGGTGTGCTCGTGCGGGTTGCTACCGGTGCCGCTGCGATACAGGTCGAAGGTCTGCGCATGCAGGTGGAACGAGGCCACCGGATCCAACTCGACCATGTTCAACACATACAGTCGCACCAGCTCGCCCGCCGGCACTTTCAGCGGGAAACGCGCGTAATAGCCCGCCACGCCGTTCCAGGCATACACCTCGTTGCGCCCGTCACCGTCCAGATCGAAGCCGCACAGGCACAACACGAACTCGTGCGCCGCCGGACGCGGTTCGGGCGGATCGACGATGAGCGTGCCGTACATGCCCTTGCCGAGATGCCAGGCATAGGGCGGCACGTGGCAGTGATAGGGATGCAGACCCACGGGGCCTGCCTCGATTTCCATGAGCGAATCCGCGCCGCCGTCCACGCGGGCCAGGCCGTCCTGCTGCACATCGTGGCTGCCGTGGAAATGTACGCTGTGCGGCGTGCCCGAGCGGTTGCCCATGCGCACGCGCAGCCGCTGCCCGACGGTGGCGCGGACAATCGGCCCCGGCACGCTGCCGCCATATGCCCACACGCGCATGTTCATGCCGCCGGCCACTTCCAGCGTGGTTTCCAGCACTGACAAGTCCACCTCGCGCGGCTCCGTCGTGCGCGCCGACCACGCCGGCGGCGTATGCAGGAAATCGCGGCTCCCCGCTTGCAGATAATTGGGCGGCGCGTATTTCTCGGTGTAACCCACGCCGGTCCCCGTCGCCGGCGCATCGGCCGCGCAATCGATCGAACCGCCGGCAGCCGATTCGCGCGTGGGTTCCTTCGCGCCGAAGCGCTGCTTCATCGGCAGCAGCACGCCCGCGGCGAGCCCAGCGATGCCGCCCAGCCCCCCGAATCGGAACAGATCGCGCCGGCGCAAGGACATGTTTGTTTCAGACTAGCTGATACCGCCGAGACCCGCTCCCAACAGCAAGGCGATCACGTAGATCGCCGCGCCGCCGCCGACGGCCACCAGGCGCGTGCGCGGCGCGACGCGCGCGGCGCCGAAGAACAGGTAGACCAGCGCACCGATGAAGGGCAGCAGGTAGACGGCGAGCGCCCATCCCCAGGCCGCGCCGTTCGACAAGGTTTCACGTCTTCCCAGATCCCACAGCGCCAAGGTGCTCCATACCACGTACAGGAGCAGCGGCAGGAGGTAGGCGTACAGGGCGAGTAGCATCTGGGCGTTGCTGGGTAGGGTGGGGTTCATGACGGGGTTGCTCCCAATGCGGTGAATTGCGTCAAAAATGCGATGAGCTGGACGGGTACTTCAACTAAGAGCCTTGGGTCCCAACGGACCGCCGGCGAGCCAAATGCCGATGGCGAGCGGCAG
>JAFEGC010000143.1 GCA_018240265.1 Pseudomonadota bacterium
CGGATGTCGGCGCCGTTCTCCAGCATGTGGGTGGCGCAGGCGTGGCGCAGCAGATGACAGGCGGCATTCGGGTGCGTGTCCTGGAACCGCTCCAGGGCCGCGCGCTCGATCGCACGCTTGACGATGCCGGAGAGCTGCTTGCCGTCCATCCCGCCGCCGTGCTTGGCGAGGAACAACGTGCCGGGATCTTCGGCTTCGAGGTAGTGGGGGCGGATCGTGTACAGGTACTTCTCGATCCACGCGCAGGCGCGCTCGCCGATCGGCACCACGCGATCCTTCTTGCCCTTGCCCAACCGGATGAACACCGTCCCTTCGCGCAGGTCCACATCGTCGATCCGCAACGCGACCAACTCCCCGCGCCGCATCCCCGTCGAGTACAGGGATTCGAGCATGGCGCGATCCCGCACGCCCAAGCCGGTCGGCTCCTCGACCTCGATCGCGTTGATGACCTGCTCGACCTCGGCGACATTCAGCACGTGCCGCGGCAGGCGTTGTTCCTTGCGCGGCAGTTCCAGCTCCGAGGCCGGGTTGAACAAGAGGTGATACTGGCGCGTCAGCCACTGGAAGAACATCCGCACGCTGATCAGCCGCTTGTGCTGCGTCTGGAACGAGAGCGGCGTGCCGTTGTCCTTGCGGCGGTAATGGAACACGTGCTGCCTATAGCGCTCCAGGAGCGCGCGCGTGACTTCATCCGGCCGGCTGATCGATCGCTCTTCGCACCAGTCGATGAAGTAGCCGAGTTCGATCCGCCGGTTCTTTACCGTGTGCGTCGAGTAGTGCATCGCGCCCATCCAGTCGGTGAACGCGATGAGGTAAGACCTAAAGCCCCCGCGCGTCTCGGGGTCGCCGGCATACCGCAGCGGCCCCGGTTGTTTGCCCGGCCGGCCGCTCACGGCCGCTGCGCGGCGGCATCCTGTACGTAGGATGCGTTGTGTCCGTTGGGCCGCAAGAGGTGCGTTTTCACCCCTTTAGCCGCTGTTTCTTCTGGAACACTGGGATTTACAGGGTTTGCGAGCATTTCGGCGGACCGCGACCCCGCCGCGTTGACCCCGTTTTGGCCCCGCGTTGACCCCGCGAACTGGGGTCCTGACCCCCGCGAACTTGCCATCGTACTCACATCGATGAGCCCGGAGAGGTGCGGCGCCTCGCTCGCGACCGGCCCATCGAACACGAGCTCGTAGACGAACGACTGGCCGCGCATGCCACGATGAACGAGGAGGTATTCGAGCGTCACCAGCCGCTCCAGGTGCACGCGCAGCTGCGTATCCGACAGCCCCGTGTGCTCGCGCAGCTGCCGGCGGCTAAAGCGGTACGCGGCGCGCTGCACGTGCTGTGCACGGCATTCTTGCTCGACCAGCTCCACGATCCGTGCGAGCACGCGCCGTGTCTGCGGTGGCAGTTCATCGAGGCTTCGGCCCAGCACCTCGTGCGCGAGGCGGTTGGCGATCTCGATGTCCGTGAGCGTCGCCTCGATGTACTCGATCGTCTCGCCGCACTCCACCACCGTGCGCCGGGTGCGCTGATGCTGATGCAAGAGCGCGATCGCATCGATCAGGGTGAGATACTTCTCGTGATCGCGCCGCGTGCGGGTCTTGTCCGACAGGAACGTGAGTCGGTCGGCGTAGGGGTTCAGCACTTTGAGCGGCGCCAGGAGCCGCTGGGCGTTCTGGTGTTGCGCGAGCCGCTGCCGCCGGCGCTGCGTATCGCGTAGACCCGCCAGGGTCCGCCGCTCGCGCTGCAAGCGGTGGATCGCCTGGGTTTGCTCGCGGCTCTCGTCCACCGTGAGCACCAGACACCGGTTCAACAGCTCCTCGTCGATCTCGATCGCCGTGGTGGTGAGGAAGATCATTACCGGCCCCTCGACCCGGTACTCCTGGGTGATCAGGTTCCCGGTGGCCGGGTCTTTCCCGGTCGAGGCGATGGTGAGTTCGCCCTCCGATTGCAGGAGCTTCAGTGCATACGCGGCCCGGCTCGCGCCTTCTTCCTCGACGATGGCGAGGATTTTGTGTTTCAGGTTCGTCTCGCCCATGTAGAACAGGCTCTGCCCCGTCATCGCCGAGTACTTGATGCGTTCTTCTTCCGGCATGAACGACAGCACCGCATCCATGAGACTCGATTTCCCCGCCGCGCTCGAGGACTGCACCACCACCGCCAGCGGCCGATCGAGCTTGCGGGAGACCGCGGCCAGGTACCCGACCAGCTTGTTGGTGCGCTCGCCGATGAGCCCACAGGTCTCATAGTCGGCGAGGATCCGATCCATCAACTTCGGATCGCGCAACAGGTCGAGCGCCGACTCGCGCTCAGCCTCCGTCATCGCCGGCGTCGCAGGTTCCACCTTCAGCGCCGCCTCGATCCGCGACTGCTGCAGGGCTTCGAGCTTGAGCAGTAGCCGGCCAAGGTCGGCCTTCACGATCTCCTCGCGCACGGCCAGGTCTTTGGCGGCATTGACGATGTACAGATGCCGCGCCCGCGCGCTGTACAGATCGAACGTGTCGACGTAGTAGGCATCCCCTTGCGCGATGTGCAGGTTGATCTTCAACGTCTCGGTCGAGAGGTTTTTGGCGAGGCCACGAACGCGATAACGCCGGTCCCCATAGCTCGCGATCACTTCGTCGGCGAGCGGGTTGTCCGGGGCCGATGACTCGGAGGTCACCACCTCGGCCACGCTCGGCGCCGACACCGAAGCGGCTAAAGGGGGAATGTCGGCAGCGCTCGGCGCATGCTCAACGTCCTGGCCGGGGGATTCGGCCGGCGCAGGTCCCTTGCCGAGCCACACGGCTTTCCTGATCACGATGCCGAGCGATTTCGCCGCCGGCTGCACTTTGAGTGCGTACTCGTTCGCATCCATCCCGTGCGGGAACTGGAGGCGATAGCACTCAAGACCTTCACCGATCAGCCGCTCGGCGAGCTTCTCCGCCGCACGCTCGCCGGCCTCATCCCGGTCATAGGCGATCAGCACCCGTTTGGTGCCGTGACGCTGGAACGCGGCTAGGTGATCGGGGGTTATGCCCTCGATGCCGTAGCTCGCGGTGACATTGCGGAAGCCGGCACGCCAGAACGTCAGCGCATCGATCAGCGCTTCGCACAGGATAATTTCCGGCGAGGCGGCGAGCGCGGCTTCGTTCCACACCCCGCGGTGCGGGCCCGGCAGGTACAAGTGATACGGCGTGCCCTCGCGCAGGTTGTCGTTGATCTTGCGGCCGTAGACTTCGGTGATCTCACCGGTGGGTGTAATGACCGGGATCACGATCGAGCCGTTGAAGTGCTCGTGCCCGGACTCGCGCAGCAAGCCCAGTTTCTGCAAGCGGCTTCGGATCTCGTGCCCCGCCTTGCGGGTTTTCTCGGGGAGCCGCAGGCCCAGCGTCCGGTCGGCAAAGCCGATCCGGTGCCGCTCGATCAGCTCCGCATCATCGAGCCCGCGGCGTGCGAGGTAGGCGAGCGCCTCGGGGGTTTGCTTCAAGCGTTCCTGGTAGTAGCGGATCGCCTGGTCCATCAACGCGTGATCGCCGGCATCGAGCGTGACCGGGGCGGGTAACAACCGGTGGCCGCGACCGCGCTGCGCCGCCGGCGCCTCGCTCCCGCTGCGTAGCAGTTCGACCGCGTGCCGGAACGACACGCCGCGTTGCTTCATCACCCAGTCGATCGGGCCGCCGCCGATCTGGCAGCTAAAGCAGTGCCACAGGTTCTTCGCGGGCGTCACCACCAAGGACGCCTCCCGGTCCTCGTGGAGCGGGCAGCGGCCGAGCAGGTCCTTGCCAGCCGGTTTCAGCTCCACCCCGGAGGCCTCCACCAGCTGCTCGACGGCGATCTCGCTTTTTAGCCGCTCAAGCTCCTCGGGTGGGATACGGGGCATTTTCCGGCTCCTCGCCAAAAACCTGTCAAGGGGGTTGGCAACAAAATAACTACTGTTCAGGGTACTACTATGGGTGGTATTGTCAACAGCAACGGGTAACCGAGGGCCTTATCGTGGGCAGCATCATCGAGATGACCTGGGCACAGACCATGCCGGCCGACCGGGACGAGAAGCAGTTTTTCAAGGAACTGGGCGCGAGCATTGCCGCGCTGCGCAAGGCCCAGAACATCACCCAGGTGCAGCTCGCCGAGGCCCTGGGCGTGTCGCAGCAGACCGTGACCGCCTACGAGAGCGGCCGCCGGCGCATGCCCGTCTCCTCGCTCCCGTTCATCGCCCGGTTTCTCGGCACCACGGTCGAGGATCTGATCGGCGAGAGGCCCGCGCCGGGCAAGCGCGGTCCGGCGCCCAAGCTCCAGCAGCAGATCGAGCGCATCCAGCAGCTGCCCAAGACCCAGCAGAAGTTCGTGATGCAGATGCTCGACACCGTGCTCGCCCAGGCGGCACGATAGGAGCGCCTACCATGCATGCCCACTCTGCCAAGCAGGAAGCCCTCCACGCCATCGAACGGCTCCCCGACGATGTCCCCTTCGATGAGATCGTCTACCGGCTCTACGTGCTCGGCAAGGTCCAGCAGGGCCTGAAGGACATCAAGGCCGGGCGCACCGTCTCCACCGAGGAACTCGCCCGCGAGATCGAAGCCTGGTGAGTGCCCCTCGCTGGTCGCAGCGGGCACGGGCGGATTTGAAGGCGATCCACGACTACATCACCAAGGACTCGCCCATCAACGCCAAGGCCGTCGTGCGCGACATCCTCGCCCGCGCCGCCACCTTGCCCGTGACCCCGCGCGTCGGCTCGGCGTGTGCCCGAGCTCGATGACCCCGAGATCCACGAAGTCCCCGCCCACTCCTGGCGCATCATCTACCAGATCCGCGCCAACCAGGTGTTCATCCTCACGCTCGTCCACCGCCGCCGCGCCCCAACTCCCGAGCAACTGCGCGGCTGAACCCGCCGCACCGGCCGCTTTGGACCACATCGTGGTCCATTAGCCGCCGTGACACTAGACATCCTGCGTGACATCAAATTCGACACCGCTCCGCTCAACTCCCACCACGCCGGGCTCTGTCGATCTTGTTCTGACGCCGAACCGCCCAAATAGAAGTCGCCACTCCCACCGACACGATTCCGTAGCCGGCATACCCAAAAATGGCGGACAAAGTCTGGTATCGGGCTCGCAGCGGACCCTCGGTGCCGAGCGGGACCGAGAACGACGCATACTGCAGTCCGATAACGAAACAGGCTACTCCAAGAACCACTAGAGCAATCCCGACCGCAAGTCGCCACATTGCCGGCGCTCCTACGGTCCGTACGTGGCGCCGAGGGGTCCTCTGCTTCGCAGCAAGCCTGGCGGTAACCGCGGTCCCAGCTGCGGCCCATACCTGCAGCTGGCGATCACACCGTTAGCCCAGCTGTTGCACTGGTTGTACATGTTCCAGTTGCCGGTCGAAGTTCCCGGCATGAGATGTCGATTGACACAACCCTCATCGACGTTGAACTGCAGCGAACAGGTCACGCCCGGCTGCTTCGACTGACCAGTATGATCCTTCACCTGAGTATCAGAGTACGGTCGGTCTGAGCACTGCAGTCCAGGTACCGGGCAACGACCACCCATTCCTGCCTCGCGCGTGTCGGTCTTGATCCACATGTGCGAAGGCAGACCCTGCGCAATCAGATCCGGAATCCAGCTGACGTCGACATTCCGCGTGCATACCCAGACCGCCAGACCCATTGGATCCGTCAGCGAAACTGGATTGCCGTTTGTGTACGAGTAGGTGTTGATACCTCCCTGCAACCCGATGGGATCCGGTTGCAAGTATGTCGTCCCTGACGCGGACTCATCGTAACGATGGGCGTTTTCCGGACGCGGCTTGGCGGCTAAAGGGGCGATGACGAAGACGCGTTCTCCGGTTCCATCAGGGGTGGCTTGAGGGGCATTGTCGGCCCCGGATAGGGGGATCGCAAGGCAGGAGTTCGGGGCGTCGCCGAGTGGCGACCCAGGGGGTCTAACAACGGCCGCCGGCGCTCAGATTGAGGCCGTTTCCGGGTGCTCGATCAGGGGGACTGAAGGGTCGGCCACCAGGGTGTCGAGCAGCGCTTCCCCGGTGCGGGTGAGGCGCGCCGGATGGGTCTTCTCGTGGATCTCTTTGAGCTTCAGGATCGACACCCGGGTGTAGATTTCGGTGGTCGAGAGATCGGCATGACCGAGCAGCGCCTGGATGTAGCGGATGTCGGCGCCGTTCTCCAGCATGTGGGTGGCGCAGGCGTGGCGCAGCAGGTGACAGGCCGCATTCGGGTGCGTGTCCTGGAAGCGATCCAGGGCGGCCCGCTCGATCGCTTTCTTGACGATCCCGGAGAGCTGTTTGCCGTCCAGGGAACCGCCGTGTTTGGCGAGGAACAGGGCACCGTGATCCTCGCCATCCAAGTAGTTCGGCCGGATGGTGTAGAGGTATTTTTCGATCCAGGCACAGGCGCGCTCCCCGATCGGCACAACGCGGTCTTTCTTGCCCTTGCCGAGGCGTATGAACACCGTCCCTTCGCGTAAGTCCACGTCATCGATGCGCAGGCCCACCAGCTCCCCGCGGCGCATGCCGGTCGAGTACAGGGCCTCCAGCATCGCCCGATCGCGGATGCCAAGGCCGGTCGGTTCATCGATGTCGAGGGCGTTGATGACCTGCTCGACCTCGCCGATGTTGAGCACGTGCCGTGGCAGCCGCTGCTCGGTGCGCGGCAGCTCCAGCTCCGAGGCCGGATTGAACAGCAGGTGATACTGGCGCGTCAGCCACTGGAAGAACATCCGCACCGAGATCAGCCGCTTGTGCTGCGTCTGGAACGACAGCGGCGTGCCGTTGTCCTTGCGCCGGTAGTGGAACACGTGCTGCCGATAGCGCTCCAGCAGCGCCCGTGTCACCGCATCGGGCCGCGTGATCGATCGCTCCTCGCACCAGTCGATGAAGTAGCCGAGCTCGATCCGCCGGTTCTTCACCGTGTGCGCCGAGTAGTGCATCGCGCCCATCCAGTCGGTGAACGCGATGAGGTAGGGCCTAAAGCCCCCGCGTGTCTCGGGGTCGCCCGCGTAGCGCAGCGGCCCCGGGTGTTTGCCCGGCCGGCCGCTCACGGCCGCTGCGCGGCGG
>JAFEGC010000144.1 GCA_018240265.1 Pseudomonadota bacterium
TGGACGTGATTCGCCACGAGCTCGGGCTTTCGGCCAAGGAGAAGCGCTTTCCGCGCAAGGATGCTTGCCTGGCCATGTACTCCTACCGGGTGAACACCGGCCTGTCGCTCAAACAGACCGTCGAGGAGCAGTTTCCCTGGTGTCGCGACTGGGTCGAGGACCTTGGCAAGCTGTATCGCGAGTACGTGGCGCGCAAGCAGCAGAACAACCTGCTCGATTACGACGATCTGCTGCTGTACTGGCACCTGATGATGCAGAACGCGACGCTGGCGCAGAGCCTGTCGCGCAACTTCGATCATGTGCTGGTGGACGAGTATCAGGATACCAGCAAGCTGCAGGGCGACATCCTGCACGCGCTCAAGCCCGACGGGAGCGGCGTGACGGTGGTGGGCGATGACGCGCAGGCCATCTATTCGTTCCGCGCCGCCGCGGTGGACAACATCCTGGGCTTCGCCGACCGTTTCAACCCGAAGGCCGAGATCGTGGTGCTGGCGCAGAATTACCGCTCCACGCAGCAGATTCTGGACAGCGCGAATGCGCTGATGGCCGAGGGTGCGCGCCAGCATCGCAAATCCTTGATGAGCACGCGCCAGTCCTCGGCCAAGCCGCAGTACGTGACGCTGGACGACGCGCAGGGGCAGGCCGAGTACATCGCCGGCAAGATCCTGGCCACGCGTGAGATCGGCGGCTCGCTACGCCGTCATGCCATGCTGTTCCGCAGCTCCCACCACAGCGATGCGCTGGAGGTCGAACTGGCCCGGCGCAATATCCCGTTCGTGAAATACGGTGGCCTCAAGTTCCTGGAGGCCGCGCATGTGAAGGACATGATCAACGTGCTGCGCTGGGCGGACAATCCGGCCAACACCATCGCGGGCTTCCGCGTGCTGAAGCTGGTGCCGGGCTTCGGCCCGGCACACGCCCGCCAGGCTCTTTTGCACATGGAAGCCCGGCAGTACAAGTTCGGCGCGCTGGTGGAATTCGCGCCGCCGCCGGCCAACCGCATGGACTGGAAGCATTTCTGCGAGCTCATGACCAAGCTCGCCGATTCGCAGACGCCCTGGGCTGGCCAGGTGCGCCTGGTGCGCGACTGGTACAAACCCCAGCTGGAGCGGATCTATGATGCCGCCTGGACGCGCATGGGCGACCTGGAACAGCTGGAGCAGATCGCCGCGCAGCACGCCACGCGCGAGCGCTTCCTGACCGAACTGACGCTGGATCCGCCGGTGGTGAGCAGCGGCCAGTCGGGCTCATCCTCCAAGGACGAAGACTACGTCATCCTCTCCACCATCCATTCGGCCAAGGGGCAGGAATGGGATGTGGTGTACCTGCTGAACGTGGCCGATGGCAATTTCCCCTCCGAATTTTCCACCGGCAAGCCGGAGCTGATCGAAGAAGAGCGCCGGCTCCTGTACGTGGCCATGACCCGCGCGCGCAACGAGCTGCACGTGTGCGCGCCGCTCAAGTACATGCTCACCCAGCAGGCAAAGCAGGGCGATGCGCACCTGTACGGCGCCAAGAGCCGATTCTTAAGCGACAAGGTCATGGAAACGCTGGAGCAGAGCGGTTACCGGAGCCTTCGTGGCGTAGAAAATCTACAGGCGGCGGACTCGGCCACCGTGGACCTCGGAGCCAAGCTGAAAGACATGTGGTAGGCGGCGGCTCAGGGCTTGCGGAACTTGAGCGTGAAACGGTCCGACTCGCCGATGTTCAGATACTTGTCGCGATCCTTCTCGCCCAGGGTGAGCGTGGGCGGCAGTGTCCATACGCCTTGCGCATAATCCTTGGTGTCCTTGGGATTGGCGTTCACCTCGGACTGGCCGACCAGCTTGAAGCCCGCGGCCTCGATGAGCTTGATGGCGTAATCCTGGTTCACATACCCGGACCTGGCCTTGGGATCTTGCGGCACCGACGGATTGCCACGGTGGTCCGTGACGCCCAGGATGCCGCCGGGTTTCAGCGCCTTGAACATGAGCGCAAGCGCCTTGTCCGCCCAGGCTCCGCCCATCCAGTTGTGCAGGTTGCGGAAGGTGAGGATCATGTCCACCGAGCCGGGTGGAGCCATTTCAGTCACGTCTGGACCGAAGGGCACGGTATGCAACGTGCCCAACACCTGAGCGGCTTGCGCGAATTTCTCCTTCAACGCCTTCATGCTGGCGGAGTCCTCGGCATCTGCCGATTTGGGCGGCGCCACGCCGGCGGCGTAGTGACCGTGATCCTTCAACACCGGAGCCAGGATTTCCGTGTACCAGCCACCGCCCGGGGCGATCTCGATGACGGACTGGTTGCCCCGCAGGCCGAAGAACTGCAGCGTCTGGCGCGGATGCCGGTAGACATCGCGCGCCTTGTTCTGGGCGGACCGATGCTCGCCGGCCAGGGCGACATCGATCAGCTTGAGTGTGGCGGCATCGGTCGTCGGGGCGGCGTGGTCGGTTCGGGCCGCCGCGGCGCCCGCGCCCGGAGTGTCGAAAGCGGCAGCGGCAGCGGCGGCGGCGCAGCCCAGCGCGGCAATGCCCAGGAGCAGGGCGCGCAGGGTATTACGATGCCGCGCGCGCATGAAACGGCGCGGATTGTTCATATGGAATTTACCAGCGACGCGGGCCGCCACCCCCACCACCGCCTCCGGGCGGTCGGGGCGCGCGGGCGGGGCGCTCCTGAGCTTCATTGACACGAAGCGGGCGGCCACCCATCTGAAACCCGTTGGTTTGTTGGATGGCTGTCTGGGCATCGCTGGAGGACATGTCCACGAAGCCGAAGCCGCGCGGGCGGCCGGTTTCGCGATCCATCACCAGCTTCACCGATTCCACTTTTCCATGTCGTTCGAACAGCTTGCGAACTTCATCTTCTGTTGCTGAGAACGGCAGATTCCCCACATAAATCGTCGTCATTCACCTTCTCTCGCTGCTTGAGCCACTGCATGCGCGCTCGACGTCGGAAAACTCCCTCCGCCGTTTTTGCGCGGTCCGAGACAGGCTGGATGCTACGCCACGGTTTTACCGTTTTCAAATATGTCGATGCCTTTAGCTCATGCCGGCCGGGGCCGATCCGAAGGGCGCCGGCCAGCTCGGCTCACTCACCTTCGAGGTAGGCGTAGCCATCCAGCTCGGTTTCGTAGAACCGCTTGACCGCCTGGCCCTCCGCCAGGGTGATTCGGCCCTCGCGCACCGCCCGTTCGCAGTCCCGCGCCAGGCGCGGCGACAGCTCGTCGGTGTCATATTCCATGTATTCCAGCACCTTGTTGGCGGTGTCGCCCTTGACCACTTCTTCTATCCACCAGCCTCCCTCATCGTGCAGGCGGATGTGCACCACATGGGTGTCGCCGAACAGGTTGTGGAGGTCGCCGAGGGTTTCCTGATAGGCGCCCACCAGGAACACGGCCAGGTAGTAGCGCGCGCCGGGAACCAGCTCGTGCACCTCCAAGGTGCGCTTGGTTTCCCGCGGATGGACGAAGCGGTCGATTTTGCCGTCCGAGTCGCAGGTGATGTCCGCCAGCACGGCATTGCGCGCCGGGCGCTCATCCAGGCGGTGGATGGGCATGATGGGGAACAACTGGCCGATGGCCCAGCTGTCGGGCAGCGACTGGAACACCGAAAAGTTGCAAAAGTAGGTGTCGCTGAGCATCGCCTCCAGGTCGGCCAGTTCCTCCGGCATGTCGTCGAGCTTGCGGCTCAGGTCGCGGATCTTGGCGCAGCTCCCCCAGTACAGGCGCTCGGCCAGACCGCGGAATTCCAGGCTGAGATAACCCAGGTTGAACAGCTGCAGTGCCTGCTCCCGCGCCTGCAGCGCATCGTGGTAGCACTCCACCAGGCGCCGCTCGTTGACGGTGCGGAAGATGTCGAACAGATCCTTCACCGGCGCAGGCAAGGCGTTGCGGTCGAGCTGCTCATCGCCGCCGCCATCGACACGCAGCTGATCCAGCTGCGAGCGGCCCAGCACGTCGAACACCAGCACGCTGTGGTGGGCCGCGATGGCCCGGCCCGATTCGCTGATGATCATGGGATGCGGCACCTGGCGCGCATCGCACACGCTCTTGATGCGGTACACCACGTCGCTGGCGTACTCGTTGAGCGTGTAGTTCATCGAGGATTCGTAGTTGGTGCCGCTGCCGTCGTAGTCCACGCCCAGCCCGCCGCCGATGTCGATGTACTGCAGGCCCGCGCCCATGCGCTTGAGTTCGGCGTAGACATGCGCCAGCTCATTGATCGCGTCCTTGACGCGGCGGATGTCCTGCAGCTGGCTGCCGGTGTGGCAGTGGACCAGCTGCAGGCAGTCGAGCATGCCGTGCTGCCGCAGCAGGGCATGCAGGCTGAGGATCTCGGTGATGAACAACCCGAACTTGGACTTTTCGCCGGCGGATTCGCGCCAGCGGCCGGCGCCCTCGCTGGCAAGTTTCACGCGCACGCCGATGCGCGGGCGCACCTCGAGCGCCTTCGCCTGCTTGAGGATGAGGTGGATCTCCTCGAAATTCTCCACCACCGGGATGATGGTGCGGCCGAGCTTGGTGGCCAGGATCACCGCCTCGATGTAGCTCTCGTCCTTGAAGCCGTTGCAGACGATGAGCCGGTCGGGCGCGTTCTCGGTGATGGACATTACCGCCAGCAGCTCGGGCTTCGAGCCCACCTCCAGGCCGAAACCGAAGTCGCGCCCGTAGCGGTACACCTCCTCGACCACCAGACGTTGCTGGTTGACCTTGATCGGAAACACCGCCGCGTAACGGTTGCGGTAGTCGTTCTCCGCGATGGCGGTGGCGAAGGCTTCGGACAGGCGGCGCAGCCGGTCGGCGAGGATGTCGGAGAAGCGGATGACCACCGGGGTGTGCAGATCGCGCGCCGCCAGACCCTGCACCACCTCGAACAGGTCGATTTCCTGGGCCTGCGGAAGCGGCGTCCTATCTTGAGCGCAAGGGTCGGCATGGGGTCGCACCACCACGTGACCGAGATCGTTGATGCCGAAGTAACCCTTGCCCCAGGCATCGACGCGATACAGTTCCAGAGCATCCGCCGTGCTCCAGCCGAGGTTCGCGCTGCTGCGCTTCACGGAAGTGTTCATCGCGCGCGCACGATAACAAATTGGTCCGTCATGTAAATGACTGACGCGCCACGGGGCGTGAAGGGTCGCGTATCCACTCGCTCCAGGAGCCGGCGTAGAGCTTTGCGCCGGGCAGGCCCGCCACTTCCAATGCCAGCAAATTCTGGCAGGCTGTCACGCCCGAGCCGCACATGCAGGCGATGCGCGCGGGATCGGTGCCGCCAAGGGCACCAAGCCATTGTTCTCGAAGCTGCCGCGCCGGCAACAGCCGCCCGTCGGGTCCGAGATTGGCGCTGAAGGGGCGGTTGATCGCGCCCGGCACATGTCCCGCCACCGCATCGATAGGTTCGGTGATGCCGGCGAAGCGCGCCGCCGCGCGCGCATCGATGAGAAGGTTGGCCGGGTCGCGTCGCCACGCTTCGATCTGCGCGCTGCTCAGTACCCAGTCCGCGTGTACCCGCGCCGGCAGGTCGTGGGCGGGCGTAGTGAGGCCCCGCCGTGGCGCGGTGGTTTCGATGGCGCCGTTGTCGCTGTGCCAGGCCGCGAAGCCGCCATCGAGCACGGCGACGGTCCGCAAGCCGATCCAGCGCAGCATCCACCAAGCTCGTGCGGCGAAGCCGGCGTTGGTCTCGTCGTAGACCACGATCTGGCTGCCCTGCCCGATACCCCAGCCGCCGGCGGTGCGGGCAAAGTCCCGAGGATCGGGCAGGGGATGGCGCCCGCTGTGCGCCGTCACCGGCGCGGACAGCTCGCGGTTCAGGTCCACGTACCTGGCGCCGGGGATGTGTCCTTGAGCGTGCCGGCGTCGGCCGGCGTCCGGATCGGCGAGGTCGAAGCGGCAGTCGAGCACCACCCAGCCGGGATCGGCGAGGTGCGCGCGCAGATCCGCGACGCTGATCAGTGTCGTGTGGGACATGCGGCGATGGTAGCGCAACGATCCGCTACAATCCGCCCATGGCTTTGACGTTGTACTGGGGAAGTGGCAGTCCGTTCGCGTGGCGCGTGATGCTGGCGCTGGAGCACAAGCGCCTGGCCTACACTTCCGAGCTGCTGCATTTCGACAAGCAGGAGCACCAGTCGCCGCACATGTTGAAGCTCAATCCGCGGGGTCGCGTGCCGGTGCTGAAGGACGGCGACTACGTGGTGTTCGAGTCCCTCGCGGTGCTGTACTACCTCGACCTCAAGTATCCCGATCCGCCAATTTTCGGCGCCACGCCCGAGGAAGCCGGAGTCATCATGCGCGTGTGTCTGGAGTTCCAGGCCTACGCCGAACCTTCGCTCCTGAACATCTGCGAAGCGGTGTTCGGCAACCAGGTGCAGGGCCGTTTCGAGGAGCTTTCCGACGCTCTGCACGTGGTGGCGCGCGAGGCGCGCACCATCGAGGGACGTCTCAGCCGTGAGCAGTGGGTGGTCGGACAGCAGTACTCGGCGGCGGACATGGTGATCTTTCCCGACATCCAGCTGCTGCGCCGGGCACTGGCCAAGCCCCAGGCCAGCGAACTCGGCGCCCGTTTTTTGCCGATGGAGCGCAATTATCCGGCGCTGGCGCGCTGGATCGCGCGCATCGAATCGCTGCCGGGCTACGAGCGCACCTACCCGCCGCACTGGCGCGAATCGGCCTGAAGTACCCCGCCCGGGCTTCACGCCGCGCACTTGAGCGCGCCTCGCCGGCGCAGGTACCCTGTGCGCTCGCCCAAGACCGGGGCGCCTCGACCAAGGAAAATCCGATGACGCATCCAGTACACGTTCGATTCCCGGGCAAGATCATCATGGTGGGCTTCGGTTCCATCGGGCAGGGGATCTTGCCCCTGATCCTGCGCCATGTCGGCGTAGGCGCGGAGCGCATCCACATCGTCACCGCGGATGAGAGCGGGCGCGCCGAGGCGGCGGAATTCGGCGTCAAGCACCTGGTGAAACCGCTGGATCGCGGCAACTATCGCGCCGTGCTGGAGCCGCTCCTGTCCAGGGGCGATTTCCTGCTGAACCTGTCGGTGGACGTGTCCAGCGTGGCGC